>JAKAOC010000006.1 GCA_021823385.1 Actinomycetes bacterium | reverse complement strand
GCTATGGGGAAGGAGTCGTCACACCGCCGATCAGGGCGGCCGCGAAAAGCCCGAGGGGCTCCTGCATCTCCTGGGAGCGCGCACGGCACCCCCCTTTCACCTGCCACTAACAGCGCTGAAACGCTGTCAGATGATTCTGAGACGCTTCGAGCAGGCTCTGGAAAGCTGTCGTGGCGTCCTTGTAGCTGGTGACTTGAGGGATGTACTGGTTATAAAGCGCGATGATGGTCTGCTCGGTGGTGGACCCGAGCTGACAGGCCGCGGTGTATCCGGACGGTACTGCGCTGCCGGTGAAGGTTCCACCGGGGAGGGTGACTCCGTGGTTCTTGGCCACCTGGGCAAGGGTGGCCATGTGTGTCTGCTCGGCGTTGGCGATGGTCGCAAAGGGACCGACCTCGCCGTAGGCGAGCACGATGTTGTTGTAGGTGGCCTTGGCGCCGGCCTCGGCGCTGTAAAGCTTGTCGATCGCTTCGGCAAGCACCGGGCTGGATGCCATGGTCGAGACAGGCGAGTGATTGAGAGTACTCCCGGTGGTCCCGGGCACGGTCGAGGGGGTGCCACCCGAGGAGGACGGAGCCGCCGATCCGCAGGCGGCGGTGCCCCCGCCCAGTACTCCCAACGCTGCAATAATTCGGGTTACTCGTGCCATTCTTCGCCTCTGGGCCACTTTTCCGTTCGACCCAGAACCTAAAGACGGGTCGCGAGCAGCGTTAGGGCACTTGGTCCTGGCCGCGAGGCAAAAGCGTCACCAGACCGAACTTCACAGGTGGCATTCCCGGCCTGGACCCGCTGGCGCGATGGAGGCCGCACAATCGGGCCCATGGCCGGCTCCAAAGGGGGAACGGGTCCGCTGACCAGCGATCTGCCGACTGACCGTTTCCCGAGGGAGCCCATACGGGCGTTCGGCGCCGGAGGCTACGACCCAGTCGAAGGCTGGCTGACCTCAACCTCGATAGGCAACCCATTGCGCACGCTCTCGGTCACGACGCAGAAGTCTTCGAAAAGCGTCATGCAGCGGCTGAGGCGGGAGATGTCTCCCTCCAACTCCGGATCTATGTGGACCTTGATGCCGCCGACGCGCATACGACCTTTCTCGTTCCTCACCAAAGTTGCGGTCGCGGTCGTCTTCAGGCTTTTGACCTCAACCCTCGATTTGCGCAAGCAGAAGAGCAGGCTCGCCGACAGGCAGTTTGCCACCGCGGAAGCAAGCACGCGCGAGGCGTTGGGACCGTTGCCGTCGCCCAGGGGGACGGGTTCGTCCATGAAGAGTTCCGGCTCCGCACCCGGGTCGAAACTCACGGCGAAACGGTACCCCTCCAACAGCTCGAGGTTGACCTCGACGGTCACCGACTCCGATTGCTCCTCAGTAGGCATCTTGGCTCCTCGCCTCGTCGCCCTGAGGGCAGGGCGTCACCTTGCGGCCAAATCGGCCGCCCACCAAAAGGTAGTAAACACCGGACAACGAGGCAATTCACTCCGGCCGCCTAGGCAACAGATGTGGTAGCGGTACCGAAGCTTTCCCACATCGCGGCGTAAAGCCCTCCCGCCTCGATCAGCTCGGCGTGGGAGCCCACTTCGGCAATGCGGCCGTGCCGCATGACCACGATGCGATCCGCCATGGCTGCGCTGGGGAGGCGATGGGCCACCATGACCGAGGTGCGCCCCCCAACCACCACGCGCATCGCCTCGGCCACCTTCCGCTCGGTGGCCAGATCCAGGTTCGCGGTCGCCTCGTCCAGGAGCAGCAGGGCGGGAGCCACCAGGTACGCGCGGGCCAATGCTATGAGCTGGCGCTGACCCGCCGAGAGCGCCCGGCCGCGCTCGCTCACCTGATATTGGTATCCACCGGGCAGCTTGGCAATGAAGTCGTGCGCCCCGACTGCTTTTGCGGCCCCCTCGATCTTGGCCTCCGTGGCCCCGTCGACCGCGAAGGCTATGTTTTCGGCCACGCTGGCCGAGAAGAGGAAGGGCTCTTGGGGAACGTAGGCGACCTGGCGGCGATAGGCGTCAAGGTCGAGACGGCGGAGATCCACGCCGTCGACCAGGACCGCGCCCGCCGTGGGATCGTAGAAGCGGGCCATCAGCTTCAACACCGTGGTCTTGCCCGCTCCGGTCTCCCCCACCAGGGCGACGGACTCGCCGGGCCGAAACTCGAAGTCGAAGTCCCCCAAGGCAGAGGGCGCGTCGGCGGAATAGCTGAAGGCGACGTCCTGGAAGCGGATCCTACCGGTGATCCGTCCTGGGTCGAGCGGAGCCTCGTCCTCAGGTGTGCTCACCGGGGTGCGCATCAGCTTGCCCACTTGGCCGATGGCGACCTGCGCCTGCTGCCATTGGTCAAAGGTCTGGGAGAGCTGCTGGATAGGAGAGAAGAGCTGGTCGATGTAAAGCGTAAAGGCGATCACGGCTCCGACCCCGATCTGCTGGCGCGCCACCAGGCCGGCGCCCGCACCCAGCACCGAGGCGGAGGCCACGTCGGAGAGGAAGAGAACGAAAGGAAAGTAGACGGCCACCAGGCGCTGGGCCCGCACCCTCGCGTCACGATAGCCCATGCTCAGGGCCGAAAACTTCTGGGTGTTACGGCTCTCGCGTCTGAAAGCCTGAGTGACTCTCACCCCCGAAAGCCCCTCAGCGAGGTTCGCATTCACCGCCGCCACACGCTCGCGCGCAAGACGGTAGGCGCGCTGGGAGCTCCTCTGGAACCAGACCGTTGCCGCCGCCAGTGGGACGAGCACCCACAGGGCCGCCAGCGTCAGTTTCGCGTTGGCCACCAGCATCACCCCGGCTACACCCACAAAGCTGAGCACGTTGACCAGGGCATTTGTGATCCCGCTCTGCAGGAGATTGGAGAGCGCGTCCGGATCAGTGGTCATGCGGGTGAGGATGCGCCCGCTCATTTCGCTCTCGTAGTAGTCCATGCCCAGCCGGCTGAGATGCGAGAAAATGCGCAGACGAAGCGCATAGAGGGCCCGCTCGGCCGTGATGCCGGTCACGCGGGCCTGCGCCCACACCACCAGCCAGTCCACCAACGCGACCAGCAGGTATGCGGCCGACACGAGCACTATCACCAGAGGAGCTTTGGCCCCCACTCCGCTGTCGATGCCCGCGCGCACCAAAGATGGCCCGGTTAGGGAAAGGATGGTGTCGGCGCCGAGCAGCGCCAAGCCAAGCACCAATCCGCGGCGGAATGGCCTCAGGAACCTTCTGAACGAGAAGGACTTGGCCGGCGCCGTAACCGCTGCCTCGTCGACCTCGGGAACGCGGGTCTCCTCAGGGAGGCGGGCCAGCTCCTCGAGCAGCTTGGGCGTGGCGGAAAGAGCAGCCCCCATGGCGCCGCCCATGCCTCCGCCTCCTCCGCCGCGGACCATGGACAACGGAGCGGCCGCCATCGTCCGGCCCTGCGCGCCTACAGGCGCCACCGATGCGCGGCCATCGCTCTCCTCTGCCAGTGCGTCACCCTCACCCTCCATCAGGGCCCTGAAGGCCCCGCTGGACCCGGCGAGATGCTCTTGGGTCCCTTGGCCGGCGACCTTTCCGCGGTCCAGCACCACCACGGTGTCCGCAAGCTCCAACGTGGAGCGGCGGTGCGCGATCAGAAGCACGGTCCGCTCCCGGGCAAACCGCTTGATGGACTCATGTATCGCCGACTCGGTCACGGCGTCCACCGCCGAGGTGGCGTCGTCCAGGATCAGGATCTCGGGGTCGGAAATGAGAGCCCGGGCCAGCGCCACGCGCTGGCGTTGCCCGCCCGAGAGGGTTATCCCGGCCTCGCCCACGGTCGTCTCGAATCCACCTGGAAGCCGCTCGATGAATTCCCTGGCCCCCGCCATCTCCGCAGCGCGCTCGATCTCACTCCGGCTGGCACCCGGCGTGCCGTAGGCGATGTTGGCCGCGATGGTGTCCGAGAACAGGAAGCTCTCCTCGAAAACGACCCCGATCCTCTTGCGCAGGTCGGAGAGCCTCAGACTCCGGATATCGACTCCACCGATGGTCACCGCTCCACCGGTCACGTCATAGAAGCGTGGAAGCAGTAGCGCAAGGGTCGACTTGCCGGAGCCGGACCTGCCGACCACGGCGGTGACGCGCCCTGCCGCGACGACGAGGTCAAGTCCGTCGAGCACCTTGCTACCGGGCTGGTAGGCAAAGTCGACCCCCGAGAAGACCACGTCCCCAGCAGGGAAGTCGGTCAACGGCTCGGCCGGATCCGTGACGAGGGGATTGGCATCAAGCAGCTCGAAGATCCGCTCGGCTCCCGCCCGTGCCTGCTGGGAAAAGGCGATAAGAGTGCTGAGCTGTCGGACCGGGGCCTGCATTTGGGTGATGTAGGAGAAGAAGACCAGAAAGGTCCCCACGGTCAGGTGGCCGTGGAGTGCGAGGTACCCACCGATAAGCAGGACCAGGGCCTGCACTATCCCCGGGATGGCCGAGAGCGTCGAGCTCAGGCCCGCCTGCAGCTTGACCAGGCGGACACGGGCCTGGAAGAGCTCGAGTGCAGCGGAGGCGAGGCTGCGGACCTGTGCCTGTTCCCTGCCAAAGCCCTTGACCACCCGAACTCCGGCGATGGACTCCTCGGCAACGGTTACGACCTGCCCCTCTTTCTGCTGGGCGTCGTAGCTCGCCGGGAAAACGCGCGACCGGAGCGACACGGAGACAAACGCCAGCAGCGGCAGGGCCAGGGTCTCGACCAGCGCCAGCTCGGGCGAAAGGACAAACATCACGACCAGCGAGACGGCCAGCATCACCAGGTTGCCGATCATCAAGGGCATAAACGAGAGCAGGCCCTGGACCAGCCCTATGTCGGAGTTGGCCCGGGAGACGAGCTGGCCCGTCTGGAGCTCGTCGTGGCGGGCGAAATCGAGGCGCTGGAGATGACTGAAGATCTGCTCGCGCAGGTCGTGCTGAACGTCGAAGGCCAGCCGGCCACCGAAGTAGCGGCGAAGGAAGGACAGGCCGAAAGTGGCGATGGCGATGGCGACGATGAGGATCACATATGGCCGCGCCGAGCCATGATGGGCAACCATCACCCGGTCGATGATGTCCCGCTCGACCAGGGGCACGACCACCCCGGCCAGCATTCCCACCACCGCGGTGGAGAGGGTCAGGAAAACCGAGAGGCGCCGAGTGAGGACGACGGAGGCAAGACGTCGGACCCAGCCGCTTTGCGAGCCTCCCGGCCCGCGCGGCTTCATCGGCACAAAGAGCCGCGGCGGGGGGTCCCGCCGCTTGGCTCCGTGCAAATTGGCTCACCTGCGAATCCGCCCGGCGATCCGGGCAAGTCCGCATCCGTTGGCATCAGCTCTCCAGTTCCAGCAGCGCCGCCTCGCAGCGCCCACGGATTAAGCGCCTAGAGGCGCCCTCAAATTCCTATCCGGGTGCGCATGGCGCGCAGAGCCCGGTTACCCGCCGAGTCACGATACAGATCCGACGCCGCCTCCAGTTCGGCGACCTCCTCCCGGCCAAGCTCGATATCCGCCGCGGCCGCGTTGGCCTCGAGTTGAGCGACCGACGACGCACCGGGGATGGCGATCACGTTGGGGTGGGAAACGACCCAGGCCAGGGCGATCTGAGCCGAAGTCGCGTCGTGGGCTTTTGCGATGCGGGCCAGCGCGGCCAGGAGCGGCTGCATCCGCTCCAGGGAGTCCGGGGCGAAGTTGCGGTTCATACGACGGATGTCGCGGGGCCGATTGGAGCGGCCATACTTGCCCGACAACACCCCCTGCTCGATCGGCGAATAGGCGATGACCACCTTGGAGTTGGCAAGTGCATAGGGCAAATGCTCGGCCTCGGGGCGCCGTTCGAGAAGCGAGTAGTGAACCTGGTTGGAAACGATCGGCGCCTTGGCCATTCCGCCAAGGCGGTCCCAGGCGGCCACCGAGAAATTGGACACCCCAACCGACCGCACCATGCCCCGGTCGACAAGGCCGTCCAGCGCGCCGGCCAGGCGGTCCAGGCGGTCCACGGGATTCGGGAAGTGCACCTGGTAGAGGTCGATCGCCTCGACTCCCAAGCGCCGCCTGCTCTTGGTGCACCGCGACGTCACGTACCCGGGCGAGTAGGTGAACGGCACGATTTTGGAGGCGATCACGGCTCCGCTCGGCACCTGGGCCAGCACAGACCCTATGATCCTCTCCGACGCGCCGAAACCGTACATCTCGGCAGTGTCGATGAGATTCACGCCCAGCTCGAGCGCGCGCTCGATGATCCGTTTGGCCGTGTCATCGGCGTAGTGCGAACCGTAATTCCACTCTCTCGAGCCGAACTGCCAGGTGCCCAGACCGATTATGGAGGCGCGGGCCTGGCCCAAGTCGACAAAGCGCATATGACCATGCTATTGCCGCTCGGGCCCGCTCGCCTTGTGACGTCTTGGGCCAATGCAGAGGCCTGCTACTTGGGCGGCATCCTAAGCGCGCCATCCAAGCGGATCACCTCGCCATTGAGGTAGCCGTTGCGCACGATCTCGCCCACCATGGAGGCGAAGTCCTCGGGCACCCCCAGGCGGTGCGGGAAGGGCACGCCGGCTGCGAGCAGCTTGCGGATCTCCTCGGGAAGCTGCCCGAGGAGCGGGGTGTCCATGATTCCCGGGGCGATGGTGACGACCCGGATTCCCACCGCCGCCAGGTCGCGAGCGGCCGGAAGAGTCAATCCCACGATGCCGCCCTTGGATGCGGAGTAGGCCACCTGTCCGATCTGGCCATCGAAGGCCGCGATGGAGGCCGTGTTCACGACGACTCCGCGCTCGCCGTGCTCGAGCGGCTCAACCCTGGACATGGCCTGGGCGGCGAGGCGTAGGACGTTGAAAGTGCCGATCAGGTTGACTCGTATGACCCTCTCGAACGCGTCCAAGCTGTGAGGTGTGCCGTCCTTGGCAATGGTCCTCTCGCCCACGCCTATCCCGGCGCAGTTCACTGCCACCCTAAGGGGAGCCTTCGAGGCGGCGAATTCGACCGCGGCCTGGACTTCGGTCGCGTCAGAAACGTCGGCCACGATGTAAGTGGCCAACTTCCCGAGCGATTCCGCCATGTCCTTGGCCCGGGCTTCGTCCCGGTCCACGAGAGTGCAGTAGGCGCCCGCCTCGACGAGCATCTTGGCGGTGGCTGCTCCGAGCCCGGAGGCACCGCCGGTGACGATTGCTGATGAGCCGCTGATGTTCATGCCCTCGACTCTATGCTTCGGCGGAGCCAATGGCGAGACCATTGCCGATTTGGCGGTGCGAGAGGCTCTACTTTGCCTGCGCCATCCGGTGCGCGGCGGAATTGGCAAGCACGTCGGCCATTTCGTTGTACGTGTCTCCCGAGTGGCCCTTCACCTTCACGAAGACGAGGCCCTTGCGTGCCTTGAAGTGATCGATCACCGGCCGCCACAGATCCAGATTGGCCACCTGTGATCCAGACGCCGTCCTCCATCCCTTGCGCTCCCAGCCGACCCACCACTTCTGGTTGAAGCAGTTGACGACGTAAGCCGAATCGGAGTGGACGCTGAGATCTTCGTCGAAACGTTCGAGCACCCGCAGCACAGCCAGCAGCTCCATGCGCTGATTGGTGGTCCGGCTCTCTCCGCCGGAGTCGCTTTCCCCGCCCGGAACCAGCCAAGCCCATCCTCCCGGGCCTGGATTGCCCAGGCAAGCACCATCCGTGTAGACGTCCATCGGCCTCCCGCCCTCGATCGCCGCCATTGCAGCCTATGCCGCCCGCCGCCTGGTCAGCGGCCCCGACCAGCGCCGGAAACCGCGAACCTGACATAGTTAACAATCGGTGCGAGAATATACGCATGATCATTGACGGCTTCTCTCACCAAATCCCCGACATCGATCCGGATGAGACCTCGGAGTGGGTCGACTCCTTCCATTCCCTGGTCGAAGGGAAGGGGCGCTCGCGGGCCACATACATTCTCATGCGCCTTCTCGACGCCGCCAGGTCCAACCAGGTCGGCTTCCCGGCCACCGTTTCCACGCCTTACATCAACTCCATCCCTCCCGAACAGCAGCCGTGGTTCCCCGGTGACGAGGAGATGGAGAGGCACATGCGCCGCTACATCCGCTGGAATGCTGCGGTCATGGTGACAAGGGCCAACGTCAAGTCCGACGGCCTAGGCGGCCACCTGGCCACCTACGCCAGCTCCTCCGCCCTTTACGAGGTGGGCTTCAACCACTTCTTCCGGGGCAAGGCGGCAGGCGGCGCCGGGGACCAGGTCTTCTTCCAGGGCCACGCCTCGCCCGGCATTTACGCCCGCGCCTTCGTGGAGGGCCGTCTGGACGAGAGTCAGATGGACAACTTCCGCATGGAAACGGCAGGCGGCGGTCTCTCCTCATACCCGCATCCCCGCTCGATGCCCGAATTCTGGGAGTTCCCCACGGTATCCATGGGCATTGGCCCATTGACCGCGGTCTACCAGGCTTACTTCAACCGCTACCTGATGAATCGCAAGCTCCACGACACCTCCGAATCCAAGGTGTGGTCCTTCGTCGGTGACGGCGAGTTCGATGAGCCCGAGACGGTTGCGGGGCTCGCGCTTGCCGGGAGGGAAAAGCTTGACAACCTGATCATGGTGGTGAACTGCAATCTGCAGCGCCTTGACGGCCCGGTGCGAGGCAACGGCAAGGTGATCCAGGAGCTCGAGGCCACTCTGAGAGGCGCGGGCTGGAACGTCATCAAGGTCATCTGGGGAAGCGGCTGGGACGAGCTTCTCGCCCGGGACGTCGACGGGGTCCTTCTCAACAAGATGAACTCAACCTGCGACGGCGAGTACCAAAAGCTGGCCACCGAGTCGGGCGCCTATATCCGCGAGCACTTCTTTGGCCCCGACCCGCGGCTGCGCCGCATGGTGGAGCACCTCTCGGACGAGGATCTCCAGCGTCTCCCCCGCGGAGGACATGACTACAAGAAGCTCTATGCGGCCTACAAGGCGGCGGTAGAACACGCGGGGGCACCGACCGCCATTCTGGCCAAGACGGTGAAGGGCTGGACTTTGGGTTCGGCCATCGAGGCGCGCAACGCCACGCACCAGGTCAAGAAGATGACCTCCGACCAGATGATGAAGATGCGCGACACCCTGCACCTCACCGAGGAGATCCCCGACTCGGCCTTCGAGGGCAAACTGCCTCCCTATCACCGCCCTGCTCCGGGGACTCCGGTTTATGAGTACATGCAGCAGCGCCGGCGCCAGCTGGGAGGAAGCCTGCCGGAGCGCATCGCGCACCGCAACCCGGTCCAGGACCCCAACCCGGCCGCCTTCGAGGAGTTCTTCGCAGGCTCCGGCAAGGTGCAGGTCTCCACGACGATGGCCTTCGCGAAGCTGCTCCGCAACCTAATTCGCGACTCCACCATCGGCCGGCGCGTGGTGCCGATCATCCCCGACGAGGCTCGCACGTTCGGCCTCGAGTCGCTGATCAAGGAGGTCAAGATCTATTCCTCCCAAGGTCAGCGCTACACCCCCGTGGACGCCGGGCTCCTCCTCTCCTACGAGGAGGGCACCGATGGGCAGATTCTCGAAATGGGGATCACTGAGGCGGGATCGACCGCCGTGCTGCAGGTGGCGGGCACCAGCTACTCGACCTTCGGCTGCCCAACCATCCCGTTCTACATGTTCTATTCAATGTTCGGATTCCAGCGCACCGGAGACCAGGTCTGGGCGGCAAACGACGCCAGGGCGCGTGGCTTCCTGATCGGGGGCACCGCAGGCAGGACGACCTTGATGGGAGAGGGCACCCAGCACAACGACGGCCAGTCGCTCCTGCTCGCTTCGGCCATCCCGTCGATGCGCATCTACGATCCAGCCTTTGCCTATGAAATGGCGATGGTCATCCAGCACGGCATCCATCAGATGTACGGGGAGCCCCAGCGCGACGAGATGTACTACGTCACGCTCTACAACGAGAACTACACCATGCCGGCTGTTCCCGCCGGGGTCCCGATAGAGCAGCTGAAGGCGGAGGTGATCAAGGGGATCTACCGTTTCGCGCCTTACGGCGACGTTGCCGGTGCGGGTTCCGAGCCAGCCGCCAAGGCGACCATCCTCTTCTCCGGCACCGCCTGGAAGGCTGCGGTCGAGGCAAAGGAGATCCTGGAGTCTCGTTACGGAGTGGCCACCGAACTATTCTCGGTCACCTCCTACCAGGCTCTGCGCGACGACGCGCTCGGTGCCGAGCGCTACAACAGGCTCCATCCAGGAGCCGAGTCGGCCAGCGCGCATGTAACCAACGTGCTGGGTGGAGGCACCGGGCCCATCGTGGCGGTAACCGATTTCATGAAAGCGGTCCCGGACCAGATCTCGCGCTTCGTGGGGCATCGCAATTTCGTCCCGCTGGGGACGGATGGTTTTGGGCGCTCCGACACCAGGGACAACCTACGGCGCTACTTCGAGGTGGATACCGCCCACGTGGTGGTTGCCACGCTGTCGGCGCTTGCCGCCTCCAAGGACATCGGCGTGGATACGGTCGCAGAGGCGATCGCCTTCTTCGGGCTCGACCCGGGGAGGCCGGATCCGGCGCACGCCATCTGAGCAGGGCCGGTACCGCATGAGTCACTGTAGGGGGCGCCGAAAAGGCGCCCCCTTCTTTTGATACCCTCTACGGTCTCCCAGATCCACAAGTGGCAGCCGGCCGGCTGCCACTGCGAGCCGGCGGGTACACGCCAGGCCACGGAATGCCCGCGCCCTGCAGCGGCTCGGATACGCTCGAAACCTGACCGGCTCCCGAGTGAAAGCATGACGCCACCAATGCCCTTCGTACTTGCACAGGACCCAGACTCCGATGACCTTCTCGGTAGCTCCCCTCTAGCGCTTCTGATCGGGATGCAGCTTGATCAGCAAATCCCGATGGAAAAAGCGTTCCGTGGGCCAAAGTCCCTCCAGGACCGGCTGGGTGCAACTCTGGACGCGGCCGCGGTTGCAACCATGGACCCTGTGGAGCTGGAGGCGGCCTTCTCCGCCAAGCCGGCCATCCACCGCTTCCCGGCGGCCATGGCCAAGCGCACCGCCGAGCTTTGCAGGATCGTGGCCGAGCAGTATGGGAACCGGGCAGAGCGGATCTGGACCGAAGCGGCCGACGGCGATGACCTCTTTAGGCGTCTGGCCGCTTTGCCCGGCTTCGGCCCGGACAAGAGCAGGATCTTCCTGGCGCTGCTGGGCAAGCAGGGTGGGCTGCGGATCAAGGGCTGGCGCGAGGCCTCGCGGCCCTTCGGCGAACCCGGCACGGCCATGAGCGTTGCCGACATCGTCGACGACGAGTCTCTCGCTGCCGTCAGGGCCTTCAAGAAGGAGATGAAGGCGGCAAATGCTGCGGAGGCAAAATGAGCAGCTTCTCGATGGCGGAACGCCGCCTCTATCTCTGCATCGGCCTCCGGCCGGACCTCGAGGATACCGTGCGCGCAGCCGTCGCAGGGGGTGTCGATGTGGTTCAGCTCCGGGAGAAGGTGGCCGAGGCGGCACCGATCATGCGTGCCGCAGAAGCGTTGAAGGAGATCTGTTCCCGGGACGGGGTGCCGTTCTTCGTGAACGACCGGGTGGATCTGGCCTACGCGGTGGGCGCGGATGGGGTGCACCTCGGCCAAGGCGATATACCCCCGGCCACAGCCCGGGAGATGCTAGGAGACGACGTCCTTATCGGACGCTCCACACACGCGCCCCAAGAATTGCTGGCCGCGCTCTCGGAGCCGGTGGATTATCTGTCCGCAGGGCCAGTGGAGGCGACCCCGACCAAGCCCGGGCGCCAAGGCACCGGCCTCGACTATCTTCGTTTCGCCACCGCGCGGTCCACTCTTCCGGTCTTCGTGACCGGTGGTGTCACACCAGACCGGGTTGCACCGCTGGTGGAGGCAGGGGCATCCCACTTCGTAGTTGTCCGGTACGTCGCGGACGCCCCCGACCCCGAGAAGGCCGCCCGCGCGCTTCGCACGGCCATCGACCGCGAGATAGGCGTGCCATAGGACAGCGTGCCCTACCGTTCGAACGGAGGGGTCTCCACGCCGGGACGTCAGCAGCAGGCGGCTCTTCGCCGCGTGCATGGAGGCGGACACAGTCGATGTCGGCAAGACGATCTTCGGAGGGACCGTGGCAATCCCGCAATTCCGGACCGCCAGCCCGGACAACTTTCACCACCACGCGGCCATTGAAGGGCGAGGCCGGACCTCGAGGATCGTGCTCGGCCGGGTAACCCATCGCCCAAGGGCCCGTCGAGACGATCAGCCCTGCCCGTAGTTCACGATGAGCCACCGGCCGTGACGCGTGTGGACGAAGGAGACCGTCCAAAAGCTGACCGGATTGCCGGTCGATGGCGCCTGGCTCTTGGAGAATGTGCACATCACCGGGGCACTGATTGCGGTCTGGGACTCGCCCTTGCACCTGACCCCTGAAAAGGTGGGCCAGGAGCCGGCGCCCCATTCCCGCCAGCTCGTGCCGGCAGCCACCCCGGGTGCGAAAGCCGCAAGCACCTGGTGCTGTTCTTTGGCATCGATCGCGCCGAACCATGCCAGTGCCGCCCGCAGCGGAGAGTTGGGCTCCCGGGAAGCAATGGCGGGATGGCCCGTGGCCCCTCCCGCCGAACCGACCGAGCCGCATCCGGCTGCGAGCGCGCCGGAGGCGGAAATCAGCAGCGCCGGCCACGGACGAACCATGGACAAAACCTATCATGCCCCGCCCAGCGATCACTGAGTCGGCGCGTAAGCGTCTCCTGGCCGGTTAGCCGCGTATTCGGTCCAGCCAACCTGCGAGCAGCGCCAAGACGCGTGGGTCGGCACGCAGCGACTCGCCACCCGCGGTGACCATGTGAAGCTCGCCGATCCCCGCCACCTCTTCGAGTAGCTGGCGCACTTGCGCTTCCGGCATCGCCTCGTCGTCCTGGCCGTGGATCACCAGCCAAGGCTTGCGCCCGAGGCGCGGGGCGCTGCGCGCCGGATCAAGCACCGCGAATTCCCCTGTCCAAGCATCCAGGGCCCCAGCTGCGGTGGGCAGCGACACCCCAAGGCTCTTGAGCTGCTCCCCCAGAGACTCGTTGGTAAGCCCATAGGGCGGCAGAGAGGCGATGGTGGAAATCGTCACGACACCCACCACGCGGTCCAAGTCGGTCGCCAGCGACAGCACCTGGATGCTGGCCAGCTCGTAGCCCACGAGGCACACCTCGGGCACTCCGACCTCGCTGCATAGGTATTCGACCGCGTTCGCCAGGTCCTGGCGCCAACGGAGGGGCGAAAAGTTGCCATCGGAGTTTCCCACCCCGGATGGTACCAGCACTGCGGCCAGCACATCTGCAGCCGAGGACAGGCGCTTCACCTGCTCATCCAGGAAATAGTCGGCAGTCACTCCAGCGACCCGAGCGGCGGCGGGTGCCCCATAGCAAAGCAGGGCACCAAGCTCCGGGACCTGGTTGGATGCGCGGGAGCGGGACTCGTCAACAACGAGCATTTCGCAGTCGCCGCCTGCGGTTGGGAGCTTTACCAACACCTATGACTCCTGCCCGGGCCTTCGCCCTCTAGGAAGCCGGCGCAGGGTGTTGCGCGTTATAAAACTCCATGAACGACTCCCAGGCGCGCGGCCCATAGACCGTTCCCGGGCCCCCGAGCATGAGCACCGCGACCCCCAGCACCTCGGCCATCTGCTCGGGCGTCGCCCCTTTGCGCACCGCGCCGCGGGTATGGCTGGCGATGCAGCCGTCACACTCGCGGGCAACGGCGATGGCCACGGCGACCATCTCCTTCATGGCAGAGGAGACGGCGCCCTCGACAAGAGCTGCGCGATGCATCTCGGCGAAACCCTTCCACACGTCCGGGATGTGGGAGCGGAGGTCCTTCGCCGGTTCGCCCAGGTCGGCGAGTGTCTGATGGTACTTGTTTTCGCTCATGCCGTTTCCTTCGCTAGCACTTTCTCCGCCATAGAAACTACCCCGTGGCGAATGAGTGTGCTCGTCCGGCTCAGAGCAAGCTGATCACGACACCACGACACGCCCGCAGTTCAGATGCCGACGCGGTCCGCCAGCTTGGCTCGGTGATAGGCGGAGTCGCCAAAGAGGAGCTGCGAAGCCTTTGCGCGCTTGAAGTACAGGTGCGCGTCGTGCTCCCAGGTGAAGCCGATGCCGCCGTGGATCTGGATGTTCTCCGCGGCCGCCTTGAAGTAGGCGTCGGAGCAGAAGGCCTTGGCAAGGGGGGCCGCCACCGCAAGCTCGGCGGAGTCCTGCGACGCCACCCAGCCCGCGTAATAGGCGGCGGACTTGGCCGACTCCACCTCCAGCAGGACATCCGCGCACTTGTGCTTGATGGCCTGGAAGCTACCGATGGCACGCCCGAACTGGATCCTGCTCTTGGCGTACTCAACGGCCATGTCCAGGCACGCCGCCGCACCGCCGACCTCCTCCGCGGCCAGGGCCACCGCCGCGAGGTCCATGGTGGTAGTTAGCACGGCCTCGCCACCGCCTTCGGCACCGACCAGGCGCGCGGGCGTGCCGGAGAACGAGACAGCCGCCATCTTGCGGGTCTGGTCCAATGTAGGAATCGCCTCCACGGACAACCCGGGCGCGCCCGACTCGACGGCGAAGATCGATACCCCTCCGGGAGCGGTGGCGGCCACCAGGAAGAGTGAGGCGTTCTGCCCGTCGATGACGTAGGACTTGGTGCCGCTCAGCGTATACCCGCCCCCGGAATTCGAGGCGGAGGTGGCGAAGGAGCCAAGGCCCCAGCTCCCGTCCTCTTCAGTCACCGCCAGCGTGGCAATGGTCTCGCCGGCGGCGATGCCGGGCAGGTAGTCGGCCTGGGCAGCCTCGTCTCCACTGGCCATGAGGGCGTTAGCTGCCAGCGCAACCGTCGCGAAGTAGGGCCCACAGTAGAGCGACCGGCCCATCTCCTCGAAGACGATCGTCTGCTCAACGGTGGT
>JAKAOC010000415.1 GCA_021823385.1 Actinomycetes bacterium | reverse complement strand
TCGCCAAGGGACCCCTCTCGATCTGGCGATATCGTGACCTGCTTCCAATCGAGGGCGATCAGTACGTCTCTCTCGGCGCCGGCTTCACGCCGCTGGTGCGCGCCGAACGCCTTGGCAACGCGCTCGGACTCTCCGATCTCTGGATTAAGAACGACACGCTGAATCCAACCGGCTCTTTCAAGGATCGGGTGGTCTCGGTCGCGCTTACGCGGGCCCGGGAACTCGGCCTCAAGGTCGCCGCTTGCGCCTCCACGGGCAATCTTGCCAACTCGGTCGCCGCTCATGCCGCTTGGGCGAACATGGAGTCCTACGTGTTCGTCCCCGCCAACCTCGAGCGCGCCAAGATAACCACCACCGCCGTCTACGGTGGCAACCTGGTGGCGATCGAGGGAAACTACGACGACGTCAACCGCCTTTGCGCCGAGATCGCCTCGGAGGAGCCGGAGTGGGGCTTCGTGAACGTGAACGTTCGCACCTATTACGGGGAAGGCTCCAAGACTCTGGCCTTCGAGGTCGCGGAGCAGCTGGGCTGGCAGGCTCCCGACCACGTTGTGGTGCCGGTCGCCTCGGGCAGCCAGCTCACAAAGATCTACAAGGGTTTCCAGGAACTCCATCGCGTCGGGCTCCTTGATAAGGAGCCGAAGGTGCGCATCTCGGGAGCTCAGGCGGCGGGCTGCTCGCCTGTGGCGACCGCGTTCGCCAGCGGCGTGGATGTCATACGCCCGGTAAAGCCCGATACCATTGCCAAGTCCCTTGCCATTGGGAACCCGGCCGATGGTTACTACGCCCTTGACATCGTGCGGCGGACCGGCGGATCCTTCGGGTCGGTCACCGATGAAGAGGTGCTGGACGGCATCCGCCTTCTGGCTCAGACCGAGGGGATCTTTGCCGAGACCGCGGGTGGTGTGACCATCGCTACGCTGGTCAAGCTTGCGCGCGATGGAGTGATCGGCAAAGACGAGAAGACTGTCGCCTACATTACGGGCAACGGGCTCAAGACCGTCGAGGCGATGACCGGGGCCGGCCCGACGATCACTATCGATCCCTCCCTCGACTCGTTCTTCGGATTCCTCAAGACGCAAAGGAGCGCAAAATAGTGTCCATCACCGTGCGGGTACCCACCCAGCTTCGCAGCCTCACCGACGGAGTTTCCGAGGTGTCCGTGGAGGGCAAGACGGTCGGGGAGGTCCTGACCGAGCTAGGCAGGAGCTACCCCGGATTTGCGGACCGGCTCTTCGACGACGGCGGCAACCTGCGGCGATTCGTGAACGTCTTCCTGGCTGACGAGGATGTGCGCTTCCTCGACGGCGTGGACACCCCTGTGGCCGCGGGCCAGGTGGTCTCCATCGTCCCGGCGGTCGCGGGCGGCGCCTTCTAGCTATTTTTTGGCTGGAGACTCCGCAGGATCCGGAAGTTAGCACTCTAGTATTGAGAGTGCTAAACGGTAACCCAATGGAGGGATCCCTAAATGCCAAAACTGATTGCCTTTGACGAGAAGGCGCGTCGCGCCCTTGAAGCAGGCATGAACCAGCTTGCCGACGCCGTCAGGGTGACGCTCGGCCCCAAGGGCCGTAACGTCGTCCTGGAGAAGAAGTGGGGTGCTCCCACCATCACCAACGACGGTGTCTCCATTGCCAAGGAGATTGAGCTCGAGGACCCCTACGAGCGCATCGGCGCCGAGCTGGTGAAGGAAGTCGCCAAGAAGACCGATGACGTCGCCGGTGACGGAACCACCACCGCCACAGTCCTAGCTTGGTCGATGGTGCGCGAAGGGCTGCGTAACGTGGCCGCGGGTGCCAACCCGATGGGCCTGAAGCGCGGCATCGAGGAGGCAGTCGAGGCGGCTGTGGCTTCACTGAAGAGCTTCGCCCGCGAGACCGACTCCAAGGACCAGATCGCCCAGGTTGCATCTATCTCCGCTGCCGACACCGAGATCGGCGGACTCATCTCCGATGCCATCGACCGCGTTGGCAAGGACGGCGTAATCACCGTCGAGGAGTCGCAGACCTTTGGGATGGAGATGGACCTGGTCGAGGGCATGCGCTTCGACAAGGGCTACATTTCGCCCTACTTTGTGACCGATCCGGAGTCGATGGTCGCCTCCCTGGACGACCCATATATCCTCCTGGTCTCCTCCAAGATCTCTACGGTGCGCGACATGCTCCCCGTTCTCGAGAAGGTCATGCAGACCGGCAAGCCGCTGGTGCTGATCGCCGAGGATGTCGAGGGCGAAGCGCTGGCGACCCTGGTCGTGAACAAGATTCGCGGAACCTTCAAGTCGGTGGCCGTCAAGGCCCCGGGCTTCGGTGAGCGTCGCAAGGCGATGCTGCAGGACATTGCGATCCTGACCGGTGGCCAGGTCATCTCCGAAGAGGTCGGCCTCAAGCTGGACAACACCACTCTTGACCTGCTTGGCCGCGCCCGCCGCGTCGAGATCGCCAAGGACGAAACCACCATCATCGAGGGGGCCGGGAGCGATGACGACATCCATGGCCGTGTGAACCAGATCAAGACCGAGATCGAGAACACCGATTCGGACTACGACCGCGAGAAGCTCCAGGAGCGCCTCGCCAAGCTCTCCGGAGGCGTGGCCATCATCAAGGTTGGCGCTGCCACCGAGGTGGAGCTGAAGGAGAAGAAGCATCGCATCGAGGATGCCGTCTCCACGACCAAGGCCGCCATCGAGGAGGGCGTTGTCCCCGGCGGAGGCGTAGCCCTTCTACGTAGCCAGGCCGCGATCCTGGACCGCGCTGAGAAGCTCGAGGGCGACGAGGCCACTGGGGCCCGCATAGTTGCCAAGGCCGTCGAGGAGCCGCTCAAGCAGATTGCCGTGAACGCAGGCCTCGAGGGCGGAGTCGTGGTCGAGAAGGTAAAGGGCCTTTCCAACCCCGCCGAGGGCCTGAACGCCGCCACCGGCGAGTACCAGGACCTCTTCGCCAGCGGCGTCATCGACGCAGTGAAGGTGACGCGTTCTGCGCTTCAGAACGCCGCCTCCATCGCCGCTCTCTTCCTCACCACCGAGGCGGTTGTCGTCGATAAGCCCGAGGAGCACGCCGCGGCCGCTCCGGCCCCGGGCATGGAGGACTTCTAAAGGATTCTCGACACCGTCGAGAGTAATTTCGGAAGGTGGGCGCGGTTAGCCGCGCCCACCTTTTGTTAA
>JAKAOC010000414.1 GCA_021823385.1 Actinomycetes bacterium | reverse complement strand
GTTCCGCGACCAGCGCGATCGGTGGAGGTCGGACTTCGAGGGCCTGGCGCCGACCGCGGTCGAGGAGATCGTGCGCTGGGCCTCCCCGGTAATCTTCATGCGGCGCACGCTCACCCGAGACACCACCCTGCGCGGCGTGGATCTTCACGAAGGCGACAAGGTCCTGCTCATGTACGGATCGGCCAACCGTGACGAGGAGCATTTCGCAGATCCTTACCGCTTCGACGTCGGGCGTCAGGACAATCGCCACCTCGGCTTCGGAGGGTACGGTCCCCACTTTTGCCTGGGCGCACACCTGGCCCGGCGCGAGATCAACGCAATGTTCAAGGAGGTGTTGGCCCGAATGCCCGACTACACGGTGGTGGCCGAACCTCCGCGGCTCACCTCGAACTTCATCAACGGCATCAAGCACCTGAGGCTGCGGCCGGGGCCGATCACTTCCACCTGATCGCGAGACCAATTGCTGGCTGGAACCCGAACGCACGGCCGGGCGCGGTAGTCGACCTCAGCGGTCCCTGGAAATCGAGTGGTAGCCGGATGTCCTGACGGAGCGCGACCCCGGCCCGGGCCGACTTACCAAAAGCCCGAATACGAGGCGGGCCGTAACATCGACGTCCGGCGAATCGGGATTAAGTCAAGAGATCCTTTTGGGACGGGCCTCCGCGAAGAGTTGCCAGCAAGCCGGCCCCGAAATGGCCGGATATCGGCCGCTATCTACAGCGATAGCGGGCAGTGGTGTGCTTGGAGATGCCCGCAGGATTTCTTGCACTCAAAAAAATCACCCCACGCGTCACGCCATAGTTTTGGATATTGGATAAAGTATGTAAGCGGCTTCCCGGGGGTACCGGTTCGGTCGGGAACCCGCTCCATAGCCCAGCAAAGATGGGGGTAATTGTGCGAGGCACTCGCTACAAGGCACTCGCGGCTACGGCCGCATTAGGAATGTTGGCTGCCGCCTGCGGATCTTCCGCGTCGGCATCGGGTGGAAGCAGCAGCGGGTCGAGCACTTCCTCGGGTCCGCTGGTGGTGGCAGGAGTCATTGCCATCACCGGGTCGAGCAGTTTCGAAGGTTCGAACCAGTCGGGTGGAATCTATCCGGCTCTATATCAGATCAACAAGGCCGGTGGAATCCTCGGCCATCAGGTCGTATACAAGGGTGTCGACACCCGCGGCGACCCGGCGGACGCCCTGCCGGCGGTCCAGCAGATGCTGGCCACCACCAAGAACCTGATCATGGTGGCCGGACCCGGGACCACTTCGGCACCGACCATCGTTCCCATCCTCAACCGCGCTCACATCCCGATGACGGCTGTGGCGGGCGAGTCGTCCTATAACACCAACAAGTTGCCCTACTTCTGGCGGCTCTTCCCGCCGGACTCCGCCAACGGTACCGCGATGGCCCTTTGGGCTCACCAGAAGGGTTACACCCGGATCGCCACCGTCTTCGGAACCGACAACGGCTCCCAGGGCGACCTTCCCGGCGTGCTCGCGAGCTTGAAGGCGTTGCACATGAATCTGGTCAAGGAGATCAACATCACTCCTGACCAGGCTTCGTACCAATCGTCGGTGCAGCAGCTGATGGCCTCGAATCCGCAGGTGATCATGACCGAGTCGGATGCCGCCACAGCGGGCACCTTCTTCGGCGAGCTGAAGCAGCTTGGTGGACTGAAGCCGATCATCGGAACCGAGGCGACCTTTACCGCGCCCTGGCTGACCGCAGTCAAGGGTGCGCTGGGCTCGCAGTTCACCTCGGTGTACACCGGCCTGGTGCAGGAGCCTGGCAAGACCACGGCCGCTGTCACTCAGTTCTCGGCAGGTGTGAAGGCGGAGAAGGCCAACGTCTCGCCTCCGTGGCAGTCCTACCTGAACAACCCGTTCTCCCAGACCTACTACGACGGCATGATCACCGTAGCGCTGGCGATGAACGCGGCCAAGAGCACCAATCCGGCGGTCTTCAACAGCTACATCTCCAAGGTGGCCAATCCCGGCGCGGGCAAGACGGTGGTCTACACCTACGCCCAGGGGGTTGCCGCTCTGAAGGCGGGCAAGCAGATCTCCTACTATGGTGCGACCGGCGTCATCAACTTCAACCAGTACCACAACTCCGATGGCAATCAGCAGGCCGTGGGCAGCAATAACGCGCTGCAGCCTCAGCCCCTGGGTCTGATCACATCCGCCCAAATCGGAGCCGTTCCTGTGCAGGGAGTCGCGTAACAGTGTTCGCCACTCTCGTCTCGGCGGTCGCCTTCGGCGTGGTTCTCGCCTCGGTGATCGCGATCGCCTCCATGGGGTTCACCATCCAGTTCGGATTGACGAACATGTTGAATCTCGCCTACGGCGGGGTCATGACGGCGGCTGGTTACGTGGCTTTCATTCTGGTTAGCCACGGAATCAGCGCCTGGTACGGCCTCGTCGTAGGAGGGCTCTTCGGGGCCGTCCTGACGCTTGCCATGGGGGTCTACGTTTTCCGCCCCTACGCCAGGCGGGGGGCGAAGCTCTTCGAGATGATGATGGTGACACTGGGTCTGGGCCTGGTCATCGACTACGGCCTGCAGGCTCTCACACACGACAACATCGACCAGTTCACCGTGCTCCAGGCCGCTCCTTTGCACCTGGGGCCGGTGATCATCACTCCGACCCAGGCCATACTGGCGGTCCTGGGCCTGGTGGTCTTCATCGCGCTGGAGGCGCTCCTCAGGCTGACCAGGATCGGCAAGGCGCTGCGGGCGACCGCGGCCGAGCCGAGCCTGGCCCGCTCCTGCGGGATCCGCACCGGCCGTGTGGTAACCGTCACCTGGCTGCTCTCGGGCTTCCTCTGCGGACTTTCCGGAGTGGTCTATGCCATCAGCACCCAGAGCATCGGCTACTCCTCGGGCGAGCTCTTCCTGCCGCTGGTGATCGCTGCGGCCCTGCTGGGCGGTGCCGGTTCACCCCTTGGCGCGGTCCTGGCCGCCCTGGTCATGGGAATCGTCACCCAGCTGGTCTCCGCCCTTGGCGCGCCGGCCTACTCCCAGGTGGCCGGGTTCGCCGTCCTCGTAGTAGTCCTGCTGGCCAGGCCGGGCGCCGTCGCCTCCCACGGGAGTGCCGAGGCGCAGGTAACGGTCTGATCCGCACCGATTGCGCCTGCCGGAGCGTCCCCGCCGGCAGGCGCTATAACTGAA
>JAKAOC010000413.1 GCA_021823385.1 Actinomycetes bacterium | reverse complement strand
CTGGCAGCTGGATCTTGACTATTGCGGTTACGCGACGCTTTGCCATCTTCTTTGTTCCACTCTTGGATCAATCACGCGGCACGCAGGGGCCGCAGAACTCATATATCATAGGGACTCGTGGGCCGGGCTCCGGCCAGGGTGCCTCAGGCTTTGGCGACCTGGGCGAACTCCAGCTCCACCGGTGTCTCGCGGCCGAAGATGTTCACCAGGACCTTCAGCTTGAGATGGTCCTCGTTGATCTCGGAGATCACGCCGGTCAGCCCCTCGAAGGCGCCGTCCTTCACGATCACCGGATCCCCCACCTGGTACTCGAGCTGAGGACGCGTCTTGCGCGGTACCTCGGTCTCCTCCTCGGAGTAGCCGAGCAGGGACTCGACCTCGCGCCGCGAGAGCGGAGTGGGCTTGGATCCCATGCCGACGAACCCGGTTACGCCAGGCGTGTGGCGGATGACATCCCAGGTGGTGTCGTCCAACTCCGCACGGACCAGGATGTAGCCGGGGAAGACCTTCTTCTGGGAGACGACGCGCTTGCCGTTCTTGATCTCGGTGACATCCTCCATAAGGATGCGAATCTCGTAGATCTTGTCCTCCACCTGCATGGAGTGCATGCGGGTGATCAGATTGGAGCGCACCTTGTTCTCGTACCCGGAGTAGGAGTGAATGACATACCACTCTCCGGGCAAATCGTAGGGGCTCACGCGAACGAGGGTCTCCTCCTCTACCTCGGAGACCTCCTCCTCGCGGACATACTCGAGCTTGCCCCGCTCGGACTTCTTCGTCTTGGTCGCGACGGCCTCGCTGTGCTCGTCGCCTTCTTCAAAAAAATCGCTCATCGCATATCTTCCAGATCGAGGCCTCAGCCGAACAGGAACAGTACTGCCCGTGAAAAGGCCAGGTTCAGGACAAAGATCAAGCTAATCAAGATAATCAGTGTCACCAGCACGACCATCGAGTAGTTGACCACGGCCTGGCGGTTGGGCCAGTTCACCTTTCCTAGTTCGTCCCGCACCTCTCCCAAGTACCCGCGCAGCGTCGTGCGCTGGGACTCCGGAACGTTCTTCTGCGCCTGAACCCGCTTCTGGGTGGAGCCACGCTCAGCCTCGGCCTGCCCCTGCTGGCGAGACATCAAGCGCCTGGTCTGACGATTCACTGTGGGTACCTCGCTGGTAGTTCTTCGCAGGGCAGGAGGGACTCGAACCCCCAACCCCCGGTTTTGGAGACCGGTGCTCTACCAATTGAGCTACTACCCTAAGGCCACATCGAGCATACCAGCCTTGCCCACCTAGCCGGTGTTGGCGGCCGTGGAGCGACGGAACCCTTCGGGACCCACCATTTTACCCGCTCACCCGCGGACGGCTTCGCACATGGCGCCCGTCCGCCGCCACACCGGGCCTCCGTGACGGTAGAGTCTAATTGTCCGCCCCGGCCGACGCTGGAGATGCGATGGAGTCCAATACTGTAAAGAAGCTGGTAGAAGAGGCCAAGACCGGAAGTCGGGAGGCCTTCGACGAGCTTGTCCGTATCACCTATCCCCGGCTGTTGAAGCGGGCCGTCTCGGTCACCGGGAACCTCGACGACGCCCGCGACGCGGTGCAGGACGCCTACGTGCGGGCGTTCCGCTCTCTGGCCACGCTGCGGGGAGACGCCTCGTTCAGCCAGTGGATGCACACCATCGTCAACAACGCATCGGCGACGCTGGCCGCCAAGGCGCGGCGGCGGCGCTTCGAGCTGATAACCAACTCCCGCCTCAACCATCGGCTCCACGAAGAGGCGGACGAGAGCAGGGACCGGGACCCCGGCCTGCTCATGGAAATTCAGCACGCGGTCGAGCAACTTCCGGAGCAGCTTCGGCGGGTCTTCGTGCTCAAGAGCTACGGCCTCGAGCACCGCGAGATCGCCGCGCGTCTAGGCATCTCCGAGGCGAACGCCAAGGTCAGGCTGCACAGGGCACGTGTCATGCTGCGGGCCAGGCTCGGCGCCCTGGTGGACAGCCACTCCGAAGCCGGCTGAGGCCCCGTCCGGCCAGTCCGTTAAACACCGGAAGGCGGCCGCAGGCCGCCCTCTCCCGGTTCCGCAAGGCCTCCCCCAGGGGAGGAGCCGCTAGCGGGTCTCCTTGTGGGTGGTATGCGTCCGCTCCCACCGGCAATACTTCTTCATCTCGATCCGCTCGCGGTCGTTTTGGCGGTTCTTGGTGGTGATGTAGTTGCGGCGCTTGCAACTCTCGCAAGCGAGGATCACCTGTACGCGCTTCTCTGTCTTTGCCACTTCTCACTCCATCTGGACATTCGCGTTGCCGACGCACAATGCGCCGGACACCGACTGGTAGCGGCGGTCGGACTCGAACCGACGACCCCACGATTATGAGCCGTGTGCTCTAACCAGCTGAGCTACGCCGCCCCGGAGCCCCCTGTCGGAATCGAACCGACGACCCCAGCCTTACCATGGCTGTGCTCTGCCGTCTGAGCTAAGGGGGCAGCCTTCAAAATTTGGCCTTTTTAGTTTACATGCCCGTACGATCTTGCTGCCTGCCGCCCGCGCAAATGCGAATTCGCTCGTCAGGGCAGGTAATCTCGTAGCAAACGAGATGCCAGAGAGCCCTGAAATCAGCTTCCGCCCCGTCGAACGAGCCGACGCCGAGGCGATCATGGAAATATAC
This sequence comes from Actinomycetes bacterium, assembly GCA_021823385.1. Next base: position 521 of record JAKAOC010000413.1, on the reverse strand, counting down.
AACCGAGAGGTGCTGGGCTCGCGCATCACCCTCGATCTGGTTCCACGCTCCCACTCCGAGCAGGTGGCCTGGATCGACGAGCATTCGGGAGCCTACCCGGCGATCGTGGCGGTCGAACGAGGCTCGGTCATCGGCTTCGCTTCGGTCTCGCCTTACCGGATCCGCCCCGGCTACTCGACCACCGTCGAAGACTCCATCTACATCGATGCCGATCACCGCGGCATGGGAGTGGGCAAGGCCCTCTTGAGCAGGATCGTGGACACCGCCGCCCAGCACGGATTCCATGCCTGCATGGCGCGGGTGGCCGCCGGCCATCAGGCGTCCCTGGCCCTGCACTACTCGGTGGGCTTCTTCGAGGTGGGCGTGGAGCGCGAGGTCGGCCGCAAGTACGGCAAATGGATCGACATGGTCCTCCTGGAGAGGATCCTCAACCCTTAGATCTCCAGCACGCGCCAGAGGTACCAGGTGGCGATCGACGCGGAGGGGCTGTAGCGCTCCTTCTCGGTGGCGAGATCACGGGG
>JAKAOC010000412.1 GCA_021823385.1 Actinomycetes bacterium | reverse complement strand
AGGAGCTTCGCGTCGCTTACCAAGGAAGTTCTCGTCATCGGCGCGCTTGAGACCATCGAGCTTTGGTCGCCGGACAACTGGCGCTCCTACCGGGGGAGCGAGGATGCCTGAGGTGGACCTCGCCGGCTTCGACTCCCCATACCACGCCCCGGTCATGTGGCGAGAGGTATGCGAGCTTTTCTCCTCCAGCGCCGGAGTGGTGGTGGACGGAACCCTCGGTGGCGGGGGCCATGCCTCCGCGCTGCTGGCCAGCAACAATGATCTGGCCGTGATAGGCGTCGACCGCGATCCGGTCGCGGTGGAGTTCGCAGGCGGAAGGCTCGCGGGCTTCGGCACCCGGGCCCAGGTCAGGCGGGCCAGCTTCCGGGACCTTGACGAGGTGTTGTCCGACGACGGCGTCAGAAGCTGGATGGCGGATCGCCCTCTCGCCGGCGGCTTGTTCGATCTTGGAGTCAGCTCGCGGCAACTTGACGATCCGGCTCGGGGATTCTCGTTTCGGGATGCAGGGCCGCTGGACATGCGGATGGATGCCGCATCGGGCCTCAGCCTGGCCGACTACTTGCGTCAGGTCGACGAAGGTGTCCTGGCCGCCGCGATAGCCGAGAACGGCGAGCCGAGATACGCGCGCACTCTCGCCAAGCGCATCAAGCAGGCAATGGCCTCCGGCCGTCTCCACTCGACGGCGGACCTTCGCGAGGTTGTCGCGGAGGTGGTTGGCCGGGTATACGCCCAGCGGCGGATCGACCCGGCGACCAAGGTCTTCCAGGCGTTGCGGATCGAAGTGAACGAGGAGATGGAAGCTCTCGAGGAACTACTCGAGAAGGTCCCCACCGTCTTCGCGCCACCGGCCCGGGTTTGCGTGATCTCATACCACTCGGGCGAGGACCAGCGGGTAAAGCGCGCCTTTGTCGAGATGACCGAAGGCGGCTGCCGCTGCCCCAAGGATTTGCCCTGCGTTTGCGGGGCACAAGTCGTGGCGCGCCGCCTAGGTGGCATGCGCAGGCCCCAGGAGGACGAGGTTCGGGCTAACCCACGCGCCCGCTCGGCCAAATTGCGGGCCATCGAGATGATCGAACCGGTTGCGGTTGCGGAATTGAGAGGGTTGTGATGGCCGAAATCAGGCAGCTTCCCAGAGCGCATCGCCGCGGAGTCGGCTCGTTTGCCGACTGGGTGGCGGAGCGCGAGGTGGAGCAGGAGGCGCTCGATCGCCTGCTTACGGCGGACATGCTTGCCGAGCACAGGGAGCGGGCGCGCGGCACGGCCAACGGCGCCGCACCGGCCGGCAAGGAATCGGTTCGGCGCGGGGGCAAACAGGCGCACCGTGGCGCCGCACCGGCCGGGAAGGAATCGGTTCGGCACGCGAGCAAGCAGGCGCACCATAGCGCCGCGCATGCCAAAGCTCGCACCGTCCGTCCTGCCACGCCGTCGGCCCCGCAGCCGGAAAGCCGAGCCACAAAGCCCGCGGACGCACGAAGGCTGAGCCCTGCCGCGCAGCACCGCATGCAAAGGCTGCGCCCGGTTCCCACCGGCGCGGAGCTGCGCCGGGCCAAGCGCGTCAATCTGGCCGAACGCCTGATAGTGCTCGTCTCGGTGGCCCTGGTGATGGCCGGGGCGTTGGTGTCGGTGGTCGTTCGCGCCGAGATCGCAAAGATGCAGCTGAACGCGGACACGGTCCAGCCGACGCTTGCCAAGCTGGGCAAGGAGAATGCGCTGCTCGCGACCAGCTACCAACAGTTGAGCGCGCCGGCCAGGATCGCGGCTATAGCCCAGAGCCAGCTGCACATGGTCTTCGCCCCCGGCGCGGGAATCACCGCCTCTACCCAACCCGGTTCGACCTATTCCGCCCAAGGTCAGGTGTACAGCTACTACTACTCGCCATCTGGGGTTACTACCTCGCCTCCCACCACAGTGACCACGCTGCCGCCAAAGTCGACCTCCACGACCGTGGCGGGCGCGGCGGCCCAGGCCTCGACAACAGCGAGCACCGCGCCTGGTGCCGCTGCCTCGGCCCAGGCCGGCGCGGCGGCGTCCGCTCCATCTACAACCTCGCCTCCGACCACGGCGCAGTCCACCTCGCCTCCGACCACCTCGGGCCCGACTACGGCCACGCCCGCCGGCACGGCAGGGGGGCAGGGCTAGATGGCGGTATCAGCACCTCCGAGAGGGACTCGCCCACAGGCCGCAGTTGTGGCCAGGCGTCCCAGGCCGACACGCGCACACGGTCTTTCCTGGGTGCCGGTGTCCAAGCGCCGGATTGGCCTGCTTAGGGTTGTCGGAGCGTTGATTGCGTTGGTGCTCACCGTGCGCCTTGTGCAGGTAACGCTCCTCCCGGGCACCAACTACCGCAGCCTCGCCGCTCAGGAGGGCTATTCGGTGGTTAGCATTACGCCGCAGCGGGGATCCATACTGGATGCCAACGGCCAGGTGCTGGCCGCCTCGGTTCCGCGCTCGACGGTTGTGGTCGATCCTGTGATGATCCAGAACCCGATGGGCGAGTCTGCCAAGTTGAGCGCGATACTGGGGATTCCCAAGGCCGTGATCCGGTCGGAGATGCTCGCCCAGGGGCAGTATGTTTACGTCGACCACCAGATAAGCAACGCACTGGCAAAGCGGGTAAGCGCGGCGCTCGGGCAGCTCCCAGGGGTCTACCTGGTCAACGAGCCCGCAACCGTGCGCCCCAACGGCGCCATGGCCGCTGCGGTGATCGGAAACGTCTCCGTGTGGGGACAGGGCCAGGGCGGCATAGAACAGCAGCTCAACTCGGTGATGTCGGGCAAGGCGGGCCAGGAGATCCTCTCCTCCGACCCGTCCGGCTCCACTTTGCCCGGAGGCACCCGTGTGCTGACCGCTCCGGTGCAAGGTTCAAACGTGACTCTCACCCTCGACCCGGCGCTGCAGTTACGCGCCGAGGAGGCTCTGAGCAATCAGATGGTGGCCAGCCAGGCGCGCGCGGGAGTGGCCATCATCACCAACTACAAGACCGGCAAGGTGCTGGCAATGGCGAACCTGGTCGCGGGCGCGCCCGCCAACTCGAACCAGCTGAGCGGTGCCGTCCCCACCGATCAACCCCAGCCACACTTCACCTACACCCAGCAGGCGCCGATCAACATGGCGGTGGATTACGTCTACGAGCCGGGCTCGGTGGCCAAGATCGCCACTTTCGCAGCGGCGCTCCGCAAAGGGGTCATCACGCC
>JAKAOC010000411.1 GCA_021823385.1 Actinomycetes bacterium | reverse complement strand
CGGCGGCGAGCCGCTCGTCCGTGAGCGGCGCCGGGCTCTGCCCCTCGATCATGAAGCCCGTTGACCGCCCTGTGAACTGAATGGCCGGTCCCGCCCAGACCTTCGTGGCAAAGGCGTGCCATGGGCTTGGCAGGGGCGGGACTGCGGGCACGGCCTCCATCTCGGCTTCAGTGATGCCATTGGAACCACCGGAGGTCACCCCGGTTCCCAACCCCGGCGGCGCGTTCCGGGCGGGATGCGCCTCGATGCTGATCACGCCCACGAGCACGGCCGCCGCTGCGGCGGTAGCCACGATGATCCGGCGCCTGGTCGTCCCAAGGGGCATTGGCGCCTCAGTTCCCGCCTTGAGCGGATGGCAGATCCGTCATCCCGGAATGCAGCTCACGCCACGAAGTACTTGGCCTGGGGGTGGTGGCAGACGATCGCCGTGGTGGACTGCTCGGGATGAAGCTGGAAGCCCTCGGATACCTCAATGCCGATCCCTTTCGCACCCAGAAGATTCACCAGCTTCTCATTGTCCTCCAGGCGGGGGCAGGCTGGGTAACCAAACGAATAACGCCCGCCGCGGTACTTCTGGCGAAAGAGGCCCGCCAGGCTTTCCCCGTCCTCCGCGACGAATCCCCACTCAGTGCGGATGCGGTGGTGCCAGAATTCGGCGAGCGCCTCGGCCATTTCGACCCCAAGGCCGTGCAGCCTGAGATACGCGCCGTAATCGTTGGACGCGAAGAGCTCCGCCGTCCGGCGCGAAACTTCGGGCCCCATCGTCACCGCCTGCATGGCGATGTAGTCGACTTCTGGACCGTCTACGGGACGGAAGAAATCGGAGATGCACAGGTAGGGCTCGCTCTTTTGTCGAGGGAAGTCGAATTCCTCGATGACCTTGGTCCGTTTCTCGTCGGCGAACACCAGGAGCTTGTTGTCGGCGGATCCCACCGCGAAGTAGCCCCAAGCGACCCTTGGGATCAGGAGCCCGTCCGCCTTGGCTTTGTCGAACTCTTGGCGCAGCACCACCCGGACTCTCTGCTTGAACTCGGCATCGCTCTCACCCTTTTCGGGCCTGTATCCCCACTGGTTCCTGAAGAGGGCGGTTTCGTTGAGGAATTTGGCGATGTCGTCGATCGGAATACCGGAGGCTGTGCGCACACCCAGGAAGGGAGGCACGAAGACGGGGTTGTCGGTGGCCACCTCCGGGCTCCGCGACGCCTCCGGCTCGGGCAGCAGCGCACGCTGCTCGGACTTGCGCGGCCCGATCTTGCGGGTTCCGATCTCTCGGCCGAATTCGTCGTCGTGCAACGCGCCGGCTTTGATCTGCATGAGCTTGTCCATCACGCCTAGCCCCTCGAAGGCGTCTTTGCCGTAGAAGACCCGTCCCGGGTGTTTCCCGCGCAGGTCGCGCTCGACGTATGTTCTGGTCAAAGCCGCGCCCCCCAAGAGAACGGGTATCCCCTCCAGGCCACGGCTGGCCATCTCTTCCAGGTTCTCCCTCATGATGAGAGTGCTCTTCACCAGGAGCCCGCTCATGCCGATCGCATCGGCATCCACTTCGAGCGCCTTGGCGATCATCTCGGAAATGGAGACCTTGATTCCAAGATTGTGGACTTCGTATCCGTTGTTGGAAAAGATGATGTCGACCAGGTTCTTGCCGATGTCGTGCACGTCGCCCTTGACCGTTGCGAGCACTACCGTGCCCTTCTTGGTGATGGCTGCCGCCTCCATGTGCGGTTCGAGATGCGCGATTGCGGTCTTCATCGCCTCGGCCGAGGAAAGAACGAAGGGGAGCTGCATCTGGCCCGACCCGAAGAGCTCGCCCACCACCTTCATCCCGGCCAGCAGGTGCTCGTTTATGAGCTCGAGCGCGCTGTAGCCCGCTGACAGGGCCTCGTCGAGGTCCGCCGTAATGTTTGCCCGGTCGCCGTCGATGATCCGCCGCGCCAGGCGCTCGGTGACGGGAAGCAGGCTCAGGTCCTCCTTGACGCTGCCCGCCGCCGAGACCCCCTCGAAGAGGCGGATCAGCTGAGAGAGCGGGTCGTAACCCTCGCGGCGCCGGTCGTAGATAAGGTCCAGGCACACCTGCTTCTCCTCCTCGCCGATCTTGGAGAGGGGAAGGATCTTGGATGGGTGCACGATGGCGGCGTCGAGGCCCGCGGCGGTGCACTCGGCCAAGAAGACGGAGTTGAGAACCGCTCGAGCAGCGGGGCTAAGGCCGAATGAGATGTTGGACAGGCCGACGAGAGTGAAGACGCCCGGCAACTCCTGCTTGATGCGCCTGATCCCTTCGATCGTCTCAATGCCGTCACGGCGCGACTCCTCCATCCCTGTCGAGATTGGAAGCACCAGAGGATCGAAGAGAAGATCACCGGGTTTCATGCCGTAGCGCGTGGTGGCCACCTCGTAGATTGCCTGGGCCGCGCGGAGCTTCCATTCCGCCGTCCTCGCCTGCCCCTCCTGATCGATGCAGGTCGCTACTACGGCGGCTCCGTACTTCTTGGCCAGCCGCAGGAACGAGTCGAGACGCGTGCCCGGCCCGTCGCCGTCTTCCAGGTTCACGGAGTTCAGGATTGGCCTCCCCCCGAGGTGCTTCAGGCCGGTTTCGACCACGTGCGGCTCCGTGGAGTCGAGCACAATCGGCAGGGTGGAGGCGGTCGCCAGCCGCGAGGCCAAAGCCTCCATGTCGGCGACTCCATCCGCGCCCGTGTAGTCCACGCAGAGGTCGATTGCGTCGGCCCCTTCGCCCACCTGGTCGCGTGCGATTTCCAGGCATATGTCCCAGTCCTGGGAGAGCATCGCCTCCCTGAATCGCTTCGACCCGTTGGCGTTTGTCCGCTCGCCGACCGAGAAGTAGGAGAGGTCTTGAGTGATGGAGGCCGCGCTGTAGAGGGAGGAGACCCCGGGCGGCGCGTCGAAAGCGTGAGCCTGTGCCTGCTGGCCGGAGAGCGCCTCCACTACGGCCGATATGTGCTCGGGGGTGGTCCCGCAGCAGCCCCCTACCACCCCGACCCCCATCTCCCCCACGAAGCGGCGCTGGGCCCGAGCCAGCTGCTCAGGGGTTAGGTCGTAGTGCATCTTGCCGTCCACCACCGAAGGAAGACCAGCGTTTGGCTGCGCCGAGACGGGTACCGAGGTGTTTTGGGTCAGGTAGCGCAGGTGCTCGCCCATCTCGTTCGGACCCGTGGCGCAGTTCATACCGATTACGTCCACGTCCATCGCTCGCAATGAGATC
>JAKAOC010000410.1 GCA_021823385.1 Actinomycetes bacterium | reverse complement strand
CACCAGGTCACAGTACGCCCGCACTACGTCTCGAACGTCCAAGAAGTCGCGAACCGCGCTCAAGTTCCCCACCTCGATCGAGGATGCGTTCGAACGCTCCGCGGCGACGATCCGCCTTGCCAGTGCAGAGACCAGGAAGTCAGGGCTCTGACCAGGCCCTATGTGGTTGAAGGGCCTGGTAATCAGGACGTCGATCCCGAAAGCCCGCCAAGCCTGCTTGACGAACTCCTCGGCTGCGAGCTTCGAGGCGGCGTACGGGCTCAGGGGGGCGGGTCCTACCGACTCCGATATCCTCTCGAGATCGTTCCGGTTGCCGTAAACCTCAGCCGAGGATACGAAGAGAAAGCGGCCTTCGAAGCCCGCGGCGGAAAGGCTTCCTAACAGGTTCGCGGTTCCACCGACGTTCACCCGGATGACCGACGCCGGGTCACTCCAGCTTCGCCCCACGTGGCTCAGCGCGGCCAGATGGAAGACGGCGGTGGCTTGGCCCGCTTCAATGCGTTCCATGAACGCCTTGACCTCTACGTCGATGGCAGCGCGATCCCCTATGTCCACTCCGACCGCCAACTCGGCAACTTCGTGGCCCCGGCGTCGAAGTTCTTCGACAAGATAGGGTCCCACAAAGCCGTTGGAACCGGTGACCAGTGCGAACATTGCCTCCCCCAGCATCAGAGACCAAGGATACTACGGTAAAGCTCCAGGTGGCCTTGGGCGCTCGCCCGCCAGGTCATCGCTGCAGCCCTGCTGCGGCCCGCTTCCGCCATGACAGCCAGCGAGTCACCACCTTCGATCGCCACCGCCAAGGCGTTGGCGATCGACTTGACATCAAGCGGGTCCACCAGGAGGGAATCCTCGCCCGCGTATTCGGCCATGGCCGACTGATCGGAGGTGATCAGCAGGCTGCCCTGCGACATGGCTTCGAGACCCGGGAGACCGAAGCCCTCCTCCAGCGAAGGGTACACGGTGGCCAACGACCGCCGATAAAGCGCGCCGAGCTGCAAGTCGCTTACGAAGCCCACCAGTCTTCCTCGCCCCGAAGCCTCCAGCAGATCCAATTTGGGGCGCAAGCGGCTCTCCCTCCAACCAACCAGCCCGGCCACGACAAGCTCGACTTCCGAGGTGTCAAGTGAAAGGAACGCATCGAGAAGGCGCTCGAGGTTCTTGCGCGGCTCAAGGGTTCCGCAGAACAAGAGGTACGGACGGCGAACGCCAAGCACCCCAATGATGTCGTCGTCCCCAGCTCCCGGCGGTGCGACGAATCGTGCGGGCGATACGCCGTGACCAATCACCACCGTCGTGGCCCGGGTATCGAAATGGCGTCGGAAAGCCTCGAGTGCGCTTCGAGAAGGAAATATCAGGCCCTGGGCCCTGGCCGCGGAGGCTGCGATCATCCTGCGGAAGAACACCACCTTGCTCCGTTGGTGCCACTCGGGATGCTCGAGAAAGGTCATGTCGTGTATTGTCGCCACCGTCGGCATGTGCAGACCACTGGGCAGCGTGTAATGGATCCCGTGATAAAGAGCCGCCCCGTGACGTTCGACGGCTCGCGCCATGGCCAGGCGTTCGAATGCGATGCGCGCGGGCCGAGGAGCGGGAACCTCCCCGGAGACACGCAGGCCCGGGCAAAGCCGCCCGAACCTCTCCTCGTCCCCGCGCTTGGCGATGGCCAGAAGTTCGATCCCGGCATCGGGTGCGGCGTCCACGGCTTCACCAAGGAATCCGACCGCATAGCGGCCAACTCCCGTCAAGTTGGCCGGCACCGCACTCAAGTCCACCGCCACCAGGCTCGACCCACTCAAAGGACCGCCTCCAGCACCTTGCGCGCGGTGTCCTCCCAACAAAGGGTGGACGCCTTGGCCAGACCCTCTCGCACCAGGCTGGACTTGAGGCGGTCGTCGGAGAGCACGCGCGCGATCCCGCGGGCGATGTCATCCACGGAGCGTGGGTCGACGATCTCGGCCACTTCCGGCGAGGTGGAGGGGATGCGGGAAGCCACCACGGGGGTGCAACTGGCCATTGCCTCGATGGGGGGAAGGCCGAATCCCTCGTGCAGCGGAACGTAGACGAGCGCAGCCGCCCGCCGGTAAAGACCGGCAAGCACCCGCGGGTCAACGTGCCCGACGGCAAAGACACCCGAGGTCTGCTGCGGACCCTCCCTCCAGCCGCGCGGGCCGACCACCACCAGCGGGTATTCCCCTCCCAGCTCGCTGCGGCAGCGGGCCGCCGCCTGGACAAGGCGAGCCATATTCTTGCGAGGCTCAAGCGTCCCGACCGAGAGCAGGAACGGGGAGCGAATGCCCAACCCTTCGAGCAGGCGATCCGCTGCTTCGAGGTCGGCGGTCGGAAGGTGGTCCGCCCCCGGCGGGGCGAGGACGACGCGTGACTCGGCGATCCCTGCCCGCATCAGCGCCGCCTTTGAGTCCTCCGAAATGGTGATCACTCGCCCCCCGGCTGCGCGAATTAGTTCGAGCCTCTGCTCATGCCACTTCAATCCGCGCCGGGTGAATGTCTCGGGGACTTCGCGAAAAGCAAGGTCGTAAACTGTGAAGGTGCACGTGGGCGAGGTGGGAAACCTCGGTCCGGCCATCGAAAGGCTTAGGTAGGCGTCGTAGCCGCCCGGCTTTCGCGCCAGACCCCATTCCCAGGCCCGCATCAGTGCCCGATGCGGAAGGCGCGAGTGTCCGACCGGCAGCCCAAAGGCATCCAGCCGGTCCTCTCCGGGCACCCTCGATGCGTATAGCTCCACCGCTGCACTCAAGGAAGGTGCGATAGCGGCCAGCCGGGAGGCGACCTCAGCGGTGTAAACACCGATGCCGCCGGGCGTCGGCGCGTGCAGTTGCTCGGCAATAACTAGAACCCTGGAAGTCATGTCTGCATTCGAACCTACCTGGGACATTAGGTGCGGACTATGCGGCAATCGCCTTCGAATAGAGCGCCGCCAACCCTTTTGCCGTCTTTTCCCAGCTGTACCGGGATATCTGGACAGTGGCGCGAGAAACCATCTCCGCGCGCAAGGCCGAGTCCTCCATCACCGCCGCCAGCGCTGCGGCAAGCGCAGGAGCGTCTCCCGGCGGAACCAGCACCGCACCATCCCCCAAAACCTCCGGCAGCGATCCCGCGAGGCTAGCCACCACCGGGGTGCCAAGGGCCATTGCCTCGATGGGGGGAAGGCCGAATCCCTCGTAGATGGAGGGATACGCGAATACCGCCGCCCTGGCCAGGAAGAT
>JAKAOC010000409.1 GCA_021823385.1 Actinomycetes bacterium | reverse complement strand
GGACCCATAGAGCGCGGAGGGACATTGAAAGCAGTGATCATGGCAGGCGGCGAGGGCACTCGCCTTAGGCCGCTGACCGCCACGGCCCCCAAGCCGATGCTGCCGGTGGCCAATAGGCCCATGCTCGAGCACATTCTCAACCTCCTCAAGAAGCATGGCTTCGATGAGGTGGTGATCACCGTCGCCTTCATGGCCAATGCCATTCGCACCTATTTCGGCGACGGGTCCGATTTTGGGATCCGAGTCAGCTACTCCAACGAGGATTCCCCACTGGGAACCGCCGGGTCGGTGGGCAACTGCCGCGGGATGCTCGAGTCGACCTTTCTGGTCATCTCTGGCGACGTCCTGACCGACATCGACCTGACGGCGGTACTGGAGTTCCACCGCTCGCGCTCGGCCATGGCCACCATCGCGCTCAAGTCGATGGAGAACCCTCTCGAGTTCGGAATCGTCACCACCAACGAAGACCGGACCGTGGCGCGCTTCCTGGAAAAGCCGACCTGGGGCCAGGTCTTCTCCGACACCATCAACACCGGCATTTACGTGCTCGAGCCGGAGATCTTCACCTACATGCCGGTCGGCAAGGTGCTCGACTTCTCCCAGGACGTTTTTCCCAGCATGCTCGCCGATGACGTGCCCGTCCACGCGGTGACCTGCGAAGGGTATTGGGAGGACGTCGGCACTCTTGAGGCCTATCTCGGTGCCCAGAGCGACGCGCTCGCCGGCAAGGTGGACATTGACCTGCCCGGCTTCATGATCGACACCGGGATCTACGTGGGGTCCGGCACCGAGATCCACCCCAGTGCCCAAATGGAGTCCCCCGTACTCGTCGGCGACAACTGCCGGATCGGCGCCGGAGCGAGGATCGGCCCCTACAGCGTGATCGGGACCAACTCCCGGATCTCCCAGTCGGCCGAGATCAACCACTCGGTCCTGCACGAGAACGTCTACGTTGGCGAGGCGAGCATCATACGCGGCACCGTGATCGGCAAGTCCTGCGACGTGCGTCGCAGCGTGCATACCGAAGACGGCGTGGTGCTGGGCTCCGACTGTTACGTGGGCGACGGCGCACAGATCATGGCCCGCGTGAAGGTGTACCCCTCCAAGACCGTGCAGTCGGGAGCGACGGTTCTCACCTCGATCGTCTGGGAGTCCAAGGGCACGCGCAGCGTCTTCTCCCCGACCGGGGTCAAGGGGATCGCCAATGTCGACATCGGTCCCGAACTGGCTCTAAGACTGGCTATGGCCTATGGGTCGACTCTCCGGCCGGGAGCCCGGATCACGACCGCCCGCGACTCCTCCAGGGCCGCGCGCACCTTGAAGCGGGCCATCATGGTCGGCCTCAACGCGGTGGGAATCGACGTTGCGGACCTGGAGGTGGCCACGGTTCCCGCCCTCCGCTTCCACGTGCGAAACACCTCGTCCAAAGGCGGAATCGCCGTGGGCCTCGATCCGCTCGACCCCGAGTCGGTGGTGATCCGCTTCATCGACGAGGGGGGCGTGGACCTCGACGAGGGCACCCAGCGCAAGATCGAGCGGGGCCTGGCTCGCGAAGACTTTCGAAACGTTCTCGCCGGCGAACTGGGCGACATCGAATTTCCCGCCCGCAACACCGAGTTCTACACCCAGTCGCTTCTGGACCAGGCCGAGGTCCTGCGCATCCGCGAACGCAGTTTCAAGCTGGTCGTGGACTACAGCTATGGCGTGGCATCGCACATTATGCCCGGCGTCCTATCGAAGCTGGGCGGGGACATCCTGGGGATCAATCCTTTCTCCTCGACCAAGCGCATGGTGGAGTCCCTTCCCGCCGCCAACCTCGCCCGCTTGGCCGATCTCGTAGTCTCGTCGCGCTCCGAAATGGGCATTGCCATCGACCCGGTGGGGGAGAAGATGCAAGTCGTGGATGCCAAGGGCCGAATCCTTTCCGGCCACGAGCTGCAGGTGCTGATGTGCAGGCTGGTGGCCGAAGCCAACCCTGGCGCCCGAGTGGTGATCCCGGTGGGCTCGCCTCGCGCGACCGCGGTTGCCATCAAGCGTTTCGGCGGGGAAGCCGTGCTGGCCAAGCGGACCATTGCGGGCCTAAGTGAAGCCGCCCTCGGCGCCAGCGGACAATGCGCGCTTGCCGCCGGGCTGGAAGGGGACTTCTCGTTCCCGAACTTTCTTCCCGGCTTCGACGGATGCGCCGCCTTCGTCCAGCTTCTCTCGCTGCTTGCTTTGACCGGGCAGAGCCTGGCCGAGGCCGCCGACGAGATCGGCGTCATCAGTGTGGTGAGCGAGTCGGTCGTCACCCCCTGGGAGACCAAGGGAATGGTCATGCGGCTCCTGCTCGAAGGGCTCGGGGAGGCGGAGCCTCTGCTGATAGACGGGATCTATGTCATCCAGCCCAAGGGTTGGTATCTCATAGTGCCCGATCCGGTTGAGCCGGTCACCCATGTCTTCGTAGAGCTGGAAAACGAGGTGGAGTCGCGCATGCTGGCACGCCAGCTGGCGGAGCGCATCGTTCAGATAGTGCGCGACGCCGACGCCGTGCGCGCCTAGCCCGACAGGTTTTTCACCAGGCCGTGAATTGCTGCATCCGGCCCCCTTCGCGAGGCTAACTTGTCATTCATGGAGATTCGCGAAGACAGAAGCTACACCAAGGATCACGAGTGGGCGGTACGGGAGGGCAACACCCTCCGCGTAGGAATCACCGACTATGCCCAGGACGCCTTGGGCGACGTGGTCTTCGTCCAGTTGCCCGCCGTCGGTGCGCAGGTAACCACCGGCACCTCCTTCGCCGAGGTGGAGTCGACCAAGAGCGTTTCGGATATCTACGCGCCCGCCACCGGAAAAGTGCTGGCGGTGAACACCGACCTGGAAAGCCAGCCGGAACTGATTAATTCGGCCCCATACGAGGGTGGATGGATCGCGGTGATCGAGCTCTCCGACGGTGCGGATCCCGAGCTCATGTCCGCAGCGGACTACGCCACGATGACGGAAGTCTAAAGCTGAAGTCGAGCTTAAAGGTCCAACGCACCCGGTACTGAGGTATTCTGGTTGACCTGCGGGCGCATCGCGCCTTACGGACTCTGGGGGCCGGAGCAAGTGATCGTCTGTCGTAACTGTGGGCACGCCAACCAGGCCGGCTCCAACTTCTGTTCGTCATGCGGTATGGTGCTCGGGCGCCGCGAGGACTCTACCGACACGATGGCTATCCTCGAAGTCGGCGCCGAGCCGGGCGAGGAGCTGA
>JAKAOC010000408.1 GCA_021823385.1 Actinomycetes bacterium | reverse complement strand
TCGTTGTGGACGCAGGTGCCGCACTCGAGCTGTTGCACGCATTCGCGATCATCCATGATGACATCATGGATGGCTCGGAGCTGCGACGTGGCGCAAAGAGCGTTCATCGCAGCTTCACCGATATGCACGCGATGGAGAATTTCAAGCGCGAGCCGCGCCGCTTCGGTGAGGGCGTCGCGATTCTCATCGGCGATCTCGCTTTCGTGTACGCCGACTCATTGCTCGAGTCCGCACCGGCGGAGACGCGGCGGATCTATACGGAGCTGCGCCTTGAGGTAAATGTCGGCCAGTATCTCGATCTGATCGGCACTGCGCGGGGAAAGCCGACGGTCGACCTGGCGGAGAGGATCTGCGTCTACAAATCGGGAAAGTATACGGTCGAGCGGCCACTTCACATCGGGGCGTCCCTGGCGCGCGCAAACCCACGTGTTCTTGATCAGCTAAGCGCGTTCGGTTTGCCGCTCGGGGAGGCATTCCAGCTTCGGGACGACATGCTGGGCGCCTTCGGTGACCCCGCGGTGATCGGCAAGCCAGTCGGTGAGGATCTGCGCGAAGGCAAGCCGACGTCGCTGGTGGCGCTGACACTCGAGCGCATCGCCGGCCACGAACGGGAGCTCTTTCTCGACCTGTTCAACCGAGCCGAGCATGACGACACGGATCTGGCCACCATGCTTGGCCTCATAGAAGTGAGTGGGGCGCGGGCGATGGTTGAATCTCGGATTGACCAGCTCGTGTCGCGTTCACTCGAGGCCCTGAACGCGGCAGATCTCGAGGCGGAACCGAAGCGGCGCCTCGCTGAGCTGGCGGTGTTCGTCGCCAATCGGTCGCTCTAGCCGAACGGCGGCCACGACCGTGGGGCAGGCTTCGCCGGCAGCCGTCATTCAGGGCCCCTTAGGCCGGTGGAGCACTTCATTTTTCGGGGCGGCGCTTGCTGGCCTTGTCGCGTCGATGTTGGCGATCGGCGTTCCCTTCGGCAACGACACTGCCGCACACCTGTACCTGACGCACGTCTTTGCACTTCACGGATTCGCGTGGTGGGATAATTACTGGTACTTCGGCAGGGTCGACTTCGTCGGCTACTCATATCTTTACTACCCTTTGGCCGCCCTCGTAGGGGTGAAGGCCCCGGCCGTGGCCGGCATCGCTGCCAGCGGGTTTGTAACCGCTCGTGTCGTTCCCTACGGCTCCCGGGGATCGGGAATAGCGCTGGCTGCCAGCGCGTTAGTGGGGGTGCTGATTCTTTCAGGCGCATACCCGTTCCTGCTAGGCATGGGCATCGCCGCTCTGGCGCTTCTTGCCTTCATGAGTTCGCGCCGAGTTCTCTACCTGCTCGGAGCCGTGGCGGCGGGTGCGTCCTCACCGCTCGCCTTGGTCGGTCTTGGCTTCGCGATGCTGTTCATTTCGGTACGGCGATGGAGCCCCCCGCGACGGCCACGCGTGCGCGAGATCCTGCGCTCGGCCGAGGCGCTCTATCTCGGGTCTTTGGCCGTGGTCGGACTCGTCTTCACGCTCCCGATCGTCGTACTCCAAATTCGCGGAACCTACCCCTTCTACGGCTCCGATCTTGCAATGTCCCTTGCTTTCGTCGTGGTCCTGTTGTTCCTGGCAACCCGGCTCCCTGGTCGTGACGCGGTGGCGTTGAGGGTGACGGCAGGCTTGTACGGGATCATGGTCGTTTTGGTCTTCGTTGACCCCGGAGCGCTCGGGGGCAACATTGCCCGGGTCGGCGAAATCTCACCTGTGATTGTCGTGGCGCTCTGGGTGAGAGGGGACTTCCGTCCGGCTGTGGCGCGGCTGGCAATTGCCTTGGTCCTCGTCCTTTCGTTGGGCTGGATGTCCCTTTCGGTGGTGGCTCCGCTTGGCGATCCCGCCGCCGCTTACCTGACCAAGCCGGAGAGCTGGCGACCTGTGATCAAGGCTTTGCGGCCCTTGGCGGATGGCAAGCGTGTCGAGTACGTTGACTCGCTGCTGCACGAGGGCGCGTGGTTTCTCCCCGAACACGGCATCGCTATTGCGCGCGGCTGGTTTCGACAGGACGATTTTCCGGTGAACCGTATCTTCTATCAAGCTGCGTTACGTCCAGGTGCCTACCGCTCATGGCTTTGCAGCAATCAAATCGGTGCGGTGGTGCTTCCGCCCGCGCCGTACGACTACTCATCAGTGGAAGAGGCGGCGCTGGTGTCCTCAAATCCGGGCTTTCTTTCGGGCCCGATCCGCGTAGGGAGATTCGAGCTGTTCAAGGTCACAGGATGCGCGGTGCAGCCGGCGGTGGTGGTGCGCATTGCTCACGGCTGGATTCAAGTGCGAATTTCGAGTCCGGGCACCTTTCGGATACCCCTTAGCTATTCGCCTTTTGCCAAGAGTTCCAGAGGCAGTCTCGCGAGGGCGTCACATGGTATGACCGAGGTCACTGTCGCTGCTCCCGGGCTGGTCACGATCTATCGATGAGAGGAATGGAAGACCGATAGTCCATCAGCGGCAACATAGTCCTTTGGCCCTGTGGGATTATTGCTCCTAGAATTGCGGTTTGAGGGATCAGCTCCTGTGCCGCCGATTCGAGTGTGTCAGGGACTTGAAACAGTGGCCGGCGGCAGAACAGGACCAATGCAGTAGCCGCGCAATGGATGTCGTCGGGGCCTGTCGCGGAGGAATTTGTTGGCACTGCTCGAGAAGATAAATCAGCCTTCCGACCTGAGGAAACTGAGTCCTGCCGAACTCGCGCAGCTCTCGGAGGAGATCAGGCAGTTCGTTGTGGACACGGTGACGGTGACCGGAGGGCATCTCGGCAGCAATCTTGGTGCCGTCGAGCTGACCCTGGCCATGCACCTTGCCTTCGACTCGCCCAAGGACATAATCCTGTTCGACACGGGCCATCAGGCCTACGTCCACAAGATCATCACCGGGCGCCGCCCGCGCTTCGAGACCCTGCGGCAGGAGGGCGGACTTTCCGGTTACCCGTCGCGAAGCGAATCCGAGCATGACTGGATCGAGAACTCCCATGCTTCGACAGCGCTTTCCTACGCCTATGGGCTGGCGAGCTCGCTGGAGCTGGGGCGTGGCCCTGCGGTCGGCCTGGCCGACGCTCAGGCCGCCTCGGATCCCACCCGGCACGTGGTCGCCCTGGTCGGCGATGGCGCACTGACCGGTGGGCTGACCTACGAGGCCCTCAACAACCTTGGGCACGGCAACAAGAAGGTAATCATCGTCTGGAACGACAATGGGCGCTCTTATG
>JAKAOC010000407.1 GCA_021823385.1 Actinomycetes bacterium | reverse complement strand
GTACGCCGCCAAGGACATCGGAATCACCAAGGCGGCGCTTCGCAGCGGCCTGTCATCGGGCAAAACGGTCGCCCAGGTGGCAGCTGAGCACAACGTGGCGGCCACCACGCTGATCTCCGAGCTTGTCACGACGGCCAAGACAGAGATAACCGGCGCCTACACGGCGGGCAAGATCACCTCGACCCGAGAGAGCAACATGCTTGCCAACGTGGGGACCAGGGTGACCGACTTCGTCAATAACACCAGGACCGCCTGCGCCGGACCGGGTGGCCAAGGCGGATTCCGCGGCGGAACCCAGACCACCGCCGGGTCCGCCACGGCGACTGCCTGAGGCGCAATCGGCTCGACAATGGAAAGGCCCCGGCCAATGGCCGGGGCCTTTCCTCGTCCACTTACCGCTATCGGGGACAGGTAAACGGAGCGGCGGCGCCCTATATCCTTGCCGGGACCGGATCTCGCTCAGCCGAGCGCGAAAGCAACGCGTAAACGCACGCCGCAATGACCAGGCCAAGGTAGTAGCTGATGTCTCCACCGTTCAGCGCCTTGGCGATCGGGCCCTCGTAGATGCTGGTGTCCACGAATGGCACGATGACCAGCAAGGCGGCAAGAAAGGCCACAAGCGCACTGCCTTCGACTTGAACGGCCGACGGCCTGGAAAGGCGTCCCTTCCAAGCCCCCACCAGCACGATGCCGATCCATGGCGCGATCCAGTAGGAGATGAGGAGCAGGAAGTTGTTGTAGAGGGTGAGCAGGTTGGCCGACGAAGCGTAGGCGAGCACCCCACCCACCGCCGCCAGAACCGCAGCCGCATACGGGCGCAGGAACGGGAGGTCGAGAGATAGCAAGGACATGGTCGAGGTATACGAATTGAGCGCGTTGGCGGTTGCGGTGCCACCGATGATGGCCAATTCGGCCAAAATGGCGTATCCCCCCATCAGGCTCTTGACGATGGCGATGGTGCTGTCGTTGCCCAATCCAAGCGCACCCGCCATCGCGCCGACGAGCTCGGTCCAGGTGCAGGCGAGAAACGAGCCGGCGAAGGTGTTCACGAAGACCTTGCGGCGATCGGCGTTCTCCGGCAGGTAGCGGCCGTAGTCCGACGCGTACGGAGCCCAGCTGAAGGAGTAGCTGGCCACGGCGGCAAGAAAGATCAGGAAGGGGCCGTAACTGAAGCCGGAAAGCGCCGCGTGGCCGATCTTGGCACTGGAGAGGTGGCTGATGGCGCTCACGGTCAGAGCCAGGAACATCGCCGCCTGAAAGTAGGCCATGACCTTCTCGAACCGGTGGATCACGTCATGACCGAGATATACGATGCCGAGCTGCACCGCGGTCATGATCACGTAGGAAGGCAGGAGGGCCAGGTGGGTGACGGTGGAGATCGCCTCCCCGCCGACGGTGGTGTTGACGACGTACCAGCCCAGCGACGATACCGCGTTCATTGCGGCGGGCAGGTAGTTCCCACGCCTTCCAAAGATCCGGCGGACTAGAGGCATTTGGGCAAGGCCGTACCCGGTCGAGACCGCGGCCGTCGAGGCGAGCAGAGTCGAGGCGAGCAGGTTGCCGATCAAAACCCCGATCACTGACGGTATGAGGCCCAGCCCTAGGATCGGGCCAAGCAGGCCGACCAGGAACGGTGGCATGCCCATATTCGCCGACCACCAAAGGAAGAAGAGCTGTTTGGGTGAGCCCTTGCGCTTATCATGCGCCACCTGCTCTATCCCAAGCCGTTCCACGTTTTTCAACCCGACAGACATCTTCTCTCCATCTCCATAACGGTAGAGGCGAGAGAAAGTGGAGCTTGAGCATGGCTCGACCAGGATCAATCGCCCCTAAAGCGATGAAATCCCTGGGAGCACTCGCTAACCCTTGGGTGACTGACAGTCTATATCCTGCCGGGCCGGCTGCCAGGCATCTGGCGCGGTCAGCGACGCATCAGCGACTGAAGGCCAAGATCGTCGACGAACGGGCAGCTGGAGTGCCTCTCGTGCCGCCCGGCGGTGGGTGCATCGCCCAGCCATAGCTGCTTCGAGCGCCCGAGCAATGACCTTGTGTGCGCTCCCACCAGCGCGAGCATTCGCTTGTTCACCACCGCCCTCCTTCCACATGCGGCAACAGACCTCGGGGCCCGAGGTGGTCGGCCATGGGCCCGCTCCGCCAAATTACGGGGAAATAGTCATGAAAAGGTAAAGGAAGTTCTGCGATCACATTAATCCTGTTCATGAGATACATCAAGGCCGCGCGCCGACAATATCGGCCTGGGATGGCGAGGGAAGCGCGGCTCCAGAGCGGACGCAACCGGGATCCGAGGCCAGCGGATCGCCGAAGACCGCATAGGCCCTGGCCCTCGAGCCCCCGCAAGCCAAACCGTAGGCGCACTCTCCACAGCCACCGGCAAATTGCGAGGGGTCGCGAAGGGATGTGAAAAGCTCGGAGTTGCGGTAGATGTCGACTATCGAGCGCTCGCGCACGTTCCCGCCGGAGAGGGGAAGGTAGCCGGAGGGGTAGACCTCACCGAGGTGGTCGATGAAGGCGAAGCCGCGCGCCTCGCGAACGATCTGGCGCGGCGGCTGGTCGCCCATGTATCCGCCCTCGTGCTGGACCCGCACGTAATGTGGGGCCCCGACGGCGGTCACCCGGAATCCGACCTTCCCCTGATAGTCGGCCAGGTACTCAAGCACCCGCTCGTTCTCTTCAGCCTCGAGGCTCGACTTCAGATTCGCGCGCCCCATGGGGATGACGAAAAAGACCTCCCAGCTGGACACCTGGAGTGACTTGGCCAGGTCTCCCATGGCTTCGAGCCCTTCGAGAGTGAAGCGCCCGACCGAGGTATTGAGCTGAAGGGACATGCCCGAATCCACCACTGCGTGGGCCACCTGGATCGAGCGGTCGAAGGTCCCTTTCACCCCGCGGAAACGATCATGGATTTGTGGATTCGGTCCATCGATGGATAGGGAAATCGCCCGAACGCCCATATCGGCCCAGTGATGCACGAGCTCGTCCGTTATGCGGGGGGTGACAGACGGGGAAATCGAGGTGATGAATCCACGCGATATGGAGGCCTCCAGGATCTCGTCCAGATCCTCGCGCTCCGAGGGGTCGCCGCCGGTGAAAACGACCACTGGCTTGAAGGTGAACTTTTCCGCCATGTCGTCGAGAACCGCTGATATCTCCGTGACGGTCAACTCTCCGGCGTTGCGATGCGGAATGGCGCGCGCTCGGCAATGCCGGCAATGCAGCTGGCACGCCTT
>JAKAOC010000406.1 GCA_021823385.1 Actinomycetes bacterium | reverse complement strand
CCTTCACGACGCTTGCGGTCCTTGGCCATGACGCCACGTTGACGTTCGAGGCACCCACGGAGGGTGGATACTGCGACGGCTCTCGCCGTCTGCATGGTGAGCGGTGTCGTTGTGGCTCGACCATTGCCGGATCCAGCTCGCGCTCCCGACTTCCTGCGACGCCCGGGTCGAGGGACGCTGCCGCGCACGATGCCCGAGCGAACCACGTGCTCCCGGATGGTCGAGCGCGGAACGCCGACGAGCAACTCGGCATCCTTGTAGCTGAGTCCGCCAACGACGGCTTCCACCGCGGCTTCCAACTGCGACTGGCTCCACTGGCCTACTCGTGCCACGAGACACTCCCTAGTCAGGAGCTGTCGCGCTCACCCCTTGAGGCCAAGGGGGATATGTCCCAGGTAGTTCAGTCAATAGGTATAAGCCTGGTGCGGACCGCACCCGGCTTCGTCGCGTCTGCGCTTGAGCTTTCTGAAGCCGTCGGGGTGCCCGGCCGCCCTCAGAGCTGGTAGAACGCGCCGAGGCCCGTCTGAGATACGTCAATAGGCTCGAAAGTCACAATGCCTCGGGAGGGTCCCCAATCGTGCGGTAAGGGGGTCCCGAACCCCATCTAGTGGTCGGGACCGGCATCGATCCGGTGACCTCGCGCTTTTCAGGCGCGCGCTCTACCAACTGAGCTACCCGACCACGCAGCTCTCGCTGCGCTGACGGTCTGCCGTGCGAGAACGGCAACCGCCGAGCGGACCTGACGGGATTTGAACCCGCGACCTCCGGCTTGACAGGCCGGCGTGCACTCCGAGCTGCACCACAGGTCCAGGTGCGAGGGTGCATCCTACGGCACGGAGGCGGTGGCCCGGGCAACGGTCGAGGACCTCGAGATCAAGAACATGTCGGCCAAAGGACGAGGTGCCGCCAAGGCCGGGCTCAACCGCTCGATAGCTGACGTTGGGTGGGGCACGTTCCTCGCCACGCTGCACTGGCGAGCGAAGAAGGCCGGCAAGGAGGTGGTGGTGCTCCCCGCCCGGGACACCGCCCAGACGTGTGGTAGTTGCGGGATGAAAGCCAAGCCCCGCATCGAGTTGTCGGACCGGGAGCTTCGGTGCCATTGCTGTGGCTTGGTCTTGGACCGAGATCGCAATGCGGCCAGGAACCTGCACCCGGTTCGCTTGGGGCCGGGCGGCGGGGCTGAACTGTCCGGAGGTGTCCCAGCGGGCAGCGACGGCAGTAAGCCCAGGGTCCCTGCGGGGGTCCTGGCAGCCTGAGCCCAAGAATCCCACGGCTTCAGCCGTGGGAGCACTGACATCCTCCCCATGGCTAAAGCCAGGGGCTTGCGGGGCGCGGCAGGTCAAAACCAGTGTTCGCAACCTCAGTCGACGTTCGCTCGCTCCATGCGTGGAGCCTGCGAGATGTCACCGATGTCAAGGACGAGTCGCCAGAGCGCTACCACCGAGTCGGGCAGCACGCGGTTGCCTGCGAGATCCTTGCGAACGACCTCGGTGACCCGCCGGCGACCGTAGAGGTGAAACAGCAGGCGGATCTGACCCATCGAGCCGAGGTAGAGAGTGCAAAGGATCACGGGCTCGGCATCCCGTTCCCTGTCGAGTGGACCCGACGGTCGAAACCAGACGAGTCTCCCAAGCTCCTCAGGCACCTGGACCCACCCTGTCATCTGTCGTTCCCCAGGTCTTCGAGGTAGGAGCGGAGGTGTCGTCCGATCTCGGCAGTCATGTCCTCGAACGTCCCCGAGACGAGCTCGGAAGTCACCGCCTGCTTCTCGGACTCCGGAATGTCGTCCGTGTAGGCCAACTGCTGGAGGAAGAGACGTTCCGAGAACTGGGCCTCACCGTTGAGGACGAATCGCCCCTCGCTCTCGACGACGAGGTCGGCGAGGGTGGTCACGGCCTCTCGAAGACCAGCCGCGATGTCGGCGTAGTCCCTGGCGGTCCCCCTCCTGCCGAGGGCATAGGCCTTCATCTGGAGAATCTCGCGAGCTGACGCAACTCGCAGCGAGCCGGCGCGGTCCGGGTCGTGACGCCAAGGAAACGGATAGGCGACGAAGGAAACCTTCACGCCGTGGACGACGGCGGTGACCTCACTCGACTGATCCACGGCGTACGCGGCGGCGCCGAACTGGTCGAGGAAGCTCTTGATGGAGGGCCTGTCGAGGGTGCCGTCTGTCCGCTCCGGGAAGAGGTCGAGATCGTTCGAGCGCCGGTGGCCGAGTTGAAGCGAGAGCCCGGTCCCGCCCGCCAGGCGATAGGAGCCGCCGAGCCTCGACGCGAAGAGCCGCTGGGCGACGTCACGCATCGTGGGGGTGACTGTCTCCCAGTGCACAGTTGACGATGCCGCCACTTCGTCGAGCTCGCCCACCACGGGCGGTGCCACGTTGCTGCCTCCCGTCGTCCCGAGGCCCGACACTGTGCCACGAGACCTACAGGCCGCGTGGGCACTTGATCCGACCATGTGGAAGGTGACTCCGCAGAGCCGTGGATGAGGACAGCGCTCCGTCCGCCGCCTCACGCCTCTGCTCCCTCCGCCTTCCGAAATGCAGCCAGGCGCTCGGATTGGGTCAGCAGCGCCGCGAAGGGACTCGCCTGGCGCAGGTTCCGCGCGATCTGTTCTGTCGAGGCCATGACTCCAAGAAGCGTCTCCAGGTCGCTCGCCATGAGCCGCTCCCAGGTGTCGAAGTACGGATCGCTGTGACCGTCGGGATCGGCCTGCCGCATGGTCTCAAGGACCCTCCGAGCCTCCGCGAGCATCCACTCCGGCCGGCACCGCAGCTTTGCCGCTGCTGCCTTGTGAAGCTCAAGAGTGCGCCGCTCTTCCCGAGTGAGAATCCTGCGCACGTCCATGACCAGCTCCGCGCCGCTCGCCTCGACGAGGCGTGCGAGGGTCGAGAGGCGGGGTTCCTTGGCCCCGCACTCGTACGCAGAGATGGTCGCCGCCGAAGTGCCGGCGCGCGCGGCCAGTTGCTCTTGCGAGAGCGACGCCTCCTTGCGGGCTCGTCGGAGCAGCTCACCTGCGGTCTGCACAGCATTATCCTATCGGATATGTGTCTCAGCCAGGCTGTCCACCGGGAGACTCCCAGCCGCCAAAGGCCGGCAACCGTTCGCAGTTCGTCTTTTTCACCGTTCCTAGACACTCAGCGGAACTGAGTCCCGCCTTGCGGGTGGCCCCGAACGGTCTTGGGTCGCCTGGTCAACCGGGGGTGGCCGTTCGGCCGTTCGGGTCTTGTGCCGCAGGTGCGGCTGCAC
>JAKAOC010000405.1 GCA_021823385.1 Actinomycetes bacterium | reverse complement strand
ACGGACGGGAGGCGGCACGAGCGATCATCGCCGACCTGGTAAAGGACAGCGCCCCCATGAATTAGGAGCGCCGTCAACAAGCTTCCTTGGATAACTACCGGGAAGACTCTCCCTTCGAGCCGATTTGGACCTGCACCCCCCCACATTGGGCTCGAAGGGAGATTCCTTTTAACAGGGTCCCATCATTCGCCTACAAAGTGCGGTGCACGCTTTTCCAAGAAGGCGTTGATCGCCTCGCGTGAATCCGCCGTGCGCCCGTTGATGGTCTGGCTCATCGCCTCCGCCTCGAGCGCCTCCTCCATGGTGCGCCCGAGCGATTCGTTCAGGAGTGCCTTGGTGAGGCCCATGGCGATCGGCGGGCCGCCGGCCAGGCGCTCGGCCATCTCGGCTACGACGTGGTCGAGTTGTTCGTCTTCCACCACACGATTCACCAACCCGAGCTCCGACGCCGTGGCGGCGTCGATTATTTCACCCGTGAGTGCCAGCTCCTTGGCCTTGTGCATGCCGATCAGCCGCGGCAGTAGGAAGCTCCCTCCGAAGTCGACCGAGAGGCCACGCCGGACGAAGATTTCCGAGAAGCGGGCGCTGGTGGATGCGATGATGATGTCACAGCCGAGGGCCATGTTGCATCCCGCTCCGGCGGCAATGCCCGACACCTTGGCGATGGTGGGCTTGGGGAGGTTGTGGAGAAGCAGCGCCACCTCGTTGATGGAGCGCATTCTCGACAGCGTGTCGGTGTTGGCGAGATTGGTGCCCGACAAGTCAGCGCCTGAGCAAAAGGCGCCGCCGGCGCCCCCTAAGACCAGCACGCGAAGGGAGCGGTCGTCACGAGCGTGACGGAGCACCTCGCCTAATTCGGCCCACATCTCGGAGTTGATGGCGTTTTTCTTGGCCGGGCGATTGAGGGTGATTTCCAACACGGCTTCGTGCGGGCGGGTTACAAGTAGGGTTTGCATGGCAAATACGCTAGCCTCCGCAAAGGCGCCTGGTGGGGTGCTCTTTGCGTGGCTCGCCGGTTGCGGAAAGGAAGACGGGATTGGTGAACGAGCAGGCGCCGCGGCCACATCTAGGGCCGCTGCCGGCAGAAGGCGAGATCCTCGATCCCGCCACCAATCAGGCCGCCCTCTGCCGGAAGGTGCATCCCTTCCAGGCCTCCAAGAGCTACCTTTGTCCGGGGTGCGGGAACGACATACTGGTTGGAATGGGCCATTACGTGGTGGTGCCGCACTTCGACCCCGGATGGAGGCGACACTGGCACGAAACCTGCCTACGCAGGGCCTTCGAACGGGGCCCCAAGAGCTCCAATCACTCCAAAGGTAGGCGCAGGCGCGATACCGCTAAAGCGCGCGGTAGGCGGACTCAAGAGCCGACTTGAAGTCCTCCAGGAGGTCGCCTACATCCTCAATCCCGACGCTCACTCTCACCAGTCCCGGGTCGATCACCTCGCCGGGGTGCTTGGCCCGACGCTCCACCTGGGTCTCCACCCCGCCAAGAGAGGTCGAGTTCACCGCTATGCGCAGCGAGTCGCAGAAGCGCTCCGGCAGAAACGGGGCACCGGGGAGCACGATGGAGAGCATTGCCCCACCTCGCCGCATCTGGCGCTCGGCCAGAGGGCGATAAGGGCTGGACGGTAGGCCCGGGTAGTAGACCTGGCCGACGCGGGGATGCTCCTCGAGCATGGCGGCCAGCACCGCTGCATTGTCCGAGGCGCGCTCGACACGCAGCGCCAGCGTCCTCAGGCCGCGAAGAGCCAGGAAGGATTCCATCGGCCCCAAAATCGACCCGTACCGGGTGCGATGCACGTGCAGGAGTTCTGCGAGCGAGGCATCCGCCGTGACCGCCACACCGGCAATCAGGTCGGAATGCCCGCCCAGGTATTTGGACGCCGAGTGGACGACCAGATCGGCGCCGAGCGCCAGCGGGTTTTGCAGCACCGGCGTGGCGAACGTGGAGTCGACGCAAAGCTTGGCACCGCTTGCCTTGCAGGCGGTGGCCAGAGCCTCGAGGTCGTAAAGCCTGAGAAGCGGATTGGAGGGCGTCTCCACCCAGACCAGGTCGGCTTCGGCGACGTGCGGAAGGAGGTCATCGGCGCTTACCGCATCCACCTCGGCAAGAAGCACGCGCCCTGCTGCCTCCTCGCCGCGCAGCAGTGCCAGAGTCCCGGTGTACATGCCGCTCTGGGTGGCAACTCGCAGCGGCCGGCGCAGGCCGTGGGCTGAGACCGCTAAAACGGCGGCCGCCGCCGCCACTCCCGAGGAGAAGGCAATTGCCCGGCCACCTTCGAGCGCGCCTACCGCCTCCTCGAAGGCCCCGGAAGCTGCCTCCTCCTCGCGCGAATAGATGCGAGGGGTGCCCGCGACGTAGGTCGAGGACATGGTGGGCGGGACGCTGAGCGGCGCTCCGGGATACCGGTCCGGACGGCCGGCATGCACAGCAAGCGTTGAAAGGTCAAGGTGCATGGCCCGTCCCCCGTCGGTTCACAAGGATTGCCCGCTGGAAGCCGGTCAGATCGGCTCCTTGCGCGGCAGCTCCTCTATGTTCACGTCCTTGAAGGTGATGACCGTCACCCGCTCTACAAAGCGCACCGGCCGGTACATGTCCCAGGCCCAGGCGTCGCTGAGAGTGAGCTTCAGGTAGGTGCGCGGCCCCTCGTTCAAGGTTTCGACGTTGACGTCGTTAGCCAGGTAGAAACGGCGATCAGTCTCCACGACGTATTTGAACATCGCGAGCACCGCGCGGTACTCCTGGTACAGCGCGAGCTCCACATCGGCTTCAAACTTCTCCAGATCTTCAGCGCTCAACTCGATCCTTTCCGCCAAATTGGCACCGAAGAGGGAAGACGGGCATGCCGCCGGCCCTGCGGGCTACGCCGCGGGCGCGGCCGAAGCAACGCTCGAGCTAGCGCTTCTCCTTGATCTTGGCCGCCTTGCCAATGCGGTCCCGAAGGTAGAACAGCTTCGCGCGGCGAACATCCCCGCGCGTCACCAGTTCGACCTTGGCGATGATGGGCGAATGGACTGGAAAGGTGCGCTCGACCCCGACGCCGAAGCTGACCTTGCGGACCGTGAAGGTCTCGTGCACGCCGCCCCCTCTGCGGGCGATCACGACGCCCTGGAAGACCTGCACACGCTCGCGGTTGCCTTCGACAACTCGAACGTGGACCTTGACCGTGTCGCCTTGGGCGAAGACGGGAACGTCATCACGCAGGCTTTCTGCATCGATCAAATCGGTGGGCTTCACAACAACTCCTGACTGAAA
>JAKAOC010000404.1 GCA_021823385.1 Actinomycetes bacterium | reverse complement strand
TACATTTCGCACCCACGATGGCCGATCTCCAGGCACTCGCCACGCACGTGGGACGAGACGGGGGAAACCGCTGGTACGGCACCCCGATATTCTCGGACACCGCCGGCGCCAACCTCACACTCAACCATCCTCGCCTGCTCGCCCAAGCGACCATCCTGGCCCGTACCGGCCAATGCGCCAAGCTGATCTTCACCGCCGGCAGTTGCCCGTCGGCGCCCAACGAGATAGCGCTCTCCACTCGCAGCGCCGCCCTCATGCAGGTGAAAGTCGGATCCACTATCTCCCCCTACATAGTCCAAGGCACCTCGCTGCGCTTTCGAGTGGTCGGCGAATACCGAGCCCCGTCGCTGACGGAACCGTATTGGCAAGGCGTCAACTACTTTGGCTTCGGAACGTCCTCGGCCCAGGGCATCTACCGGCTCGACGCCATCGTGACGGATTTCGCCACCCTTCAAAAACTTCCCGTCAACGCGACGGCGAACTCGGCGACCTTCATGATGAGACCTCGATCGCTGCACTACGGCGACGTGGCCACCTTCCAAGCGGATTATGCCCGGTGGAAGAGCTTTGCGGCATATCACGCGGGACGCATCGTTTCCACCAGGACCACGTCCGTCATTGGGGAACTCAGCAGCCAGAGCGGGGTGATGTCCCGATCCGTGGCCATCGTCGACTTCGAGGTCGTGGCGCTCGCGCTCGTCGTGCTCTTTTCGCTGGTCTCCCTGACTTCCGATGCTCGTGCCGCCGAGGTCGCTTTGGGTCAGCTCAGGGGGTTCCGCCGAACGGCGCTCCTGCGCGCCGCCGCACTAGAGCCGCTGGCGATCGTGACCCTGGCCATTCCAGTCGGCATGCTCCTGGGATGGGCCATTGTCGCAGCAATGTACGGCCCTCTCTTCCCGTCTTACCTCGGTCCGCATCCGGTCTTGGCGGCGGTCGCCGCAGTCGTAGCGGTGTACATAGGTGCGGCCACCGCGGTTAGCCTGGGTTCGCTAGGCCTCCTCTCCTCGCGATTCCATGGAGCACAGGGGAACTCCGCTAGGGCGCGTTTACGGCGAAACCGCCTGGCTGTTGCTGACGGGGCAGGCGTAGTCCTCGCCCTGGCGGGTTTCTTCGAACTCGTCAATTCGGGGGCCTCCGGCACAGGATCCACCAATATCCTGGCTGCGCTCTCCCCTGCCTTGCTGGCCATCGCAGCCGGAATCATCGGCGTTCGCCTCCTCCCCCTCGCCCTTGGCGTGGCGCAAAGGCTCAGCAAAAACTCAACACGTATCTCCCTATTCCTATCCAGCCGCTCCCTTGCGCGCCGATCCGGCCAGGTGCGTCAGGTGATCCTGGTTTCGCTGGCCACTGCGGTAGCAATTTTCGCCCTGCAAAGCTGGAATGCTGCGAACAACAACCGGGCGCTTCAGGCCGGCTTCATGGTCGGCGCTGCTCACGTGCTGGACGTGTCCCTCCCGGCAAACCTCACGCTCGAACAGGCCGTGGACCGTGCTGACCCCGGAGGGAAGCATGCGATGGCCGCCGTCGAAGTGCGGGCCACAAGCGGGCACGTGCTCGCCGTACAAGCATCCCGGCTGGCCGGGGTCATGGACTGGCCCAGAAGTCTCCGCGCCGGCAGCGCACTATCGGTTGCCAGAGACCTCGTACCCAAGGGTGGAGGGGCGCCACTGGTGATCTCGGCCGCGAAGGACCTGCTGCTGCAGATACGCACCGGCGGGTTGAACGGCAGTTCCCTCGCCCTGCAAATAACCCTTCTCAATCTGACGAGCCAGCAAGAGGTCATCGCGGTGAGCCCGCCACTCGTCGCAGGCGCTCACCTCTATCGCTTGGACTTGACCAACGGTTGCGCGACTTCGTGTGTTGTTCAACAACTCAGCTTCACCAACGACAGCTCGGTGCCAGGGGTATCCGGCCTGGCCGCAACCTTTGAGATCTCCTCGGTGATGGTGCAAGACGTCCAGGGCACCTCAACGTCCTTGAACGGATTTCTGCTGGCGCGTAACTGGGGTGCAAGCGGGGGTGCAACGCCAAGGGCGGGCGCGGGAGGCGCGCTGAAGATGGCCATCTCGGTGCCGAGCGGCGCGATCACGACGCCGGCGCTTACGGCAAGCTATCTCTCAAGGACCATTCCCGCCGTCACAACCGCCGACGTTGCCTCCGCTCTCAACCTGAATGCCAATCTCGGTCAGCTGAGCGTACAAGGGCTGGATGGCAACGTATTGCAGGCGGAGGCGACAAAGGTGGTGCGGGCACTTCCGGAGTTGGGAAGCAACTCCAGCATGATCGACCTCAGCGCTGCGGCTCTTGCGCAGCAGGCCCCGCAACTGAACGCGGTTGACCAGATATGGACGAACCTCCCGTCCGATGCGCGGCTGGTTGCGGCGCTTTCCGCGTTAAATGTCAAGGTGCTCGCCGACCATTCCACGGCTTCCAAAACGCGAGCCTTCGGAGGCACCGCGCTTGCTCTTGGAGATTACTTCTTCGTAGTGTGCGCCATGATCGGGCTGCTTCTCGTGCTGGGCATGACGCTGTTCTCCATTGTCAACCGGGTTCGGGGGCGCAGCGTTGAAAGCGCTGATCTGATCTCCGTCGGTGTCGCGCGTCGGGCCATAAGGCGGACATTCCTCATCGAACAGATGGCGGTGGTCGCTTTGGGCGTTAGCGTGGGCGCGATCGCCGCCGCAGTTGCCACTGGGTTTGCCCTGCCCTCGATACCTGAATTCGCGTCACTTCCACCTGGCCCGGCCCTCACCTACGGGATCTCGGCGACGCTTGTCCTGGCAGTGATGGCCACAGAACTGCTCCTCCTTGCGGTCTTTTCGATGGTCGGCGCCCGCCTCACCGTTGCACGCGCCACCCCAGAACTTCTCCGGGTGGCACCGCAATGAGTGAACCGCGGTCGGGGTTGTCCATAATCTGCCGAGATCTTTTCCACATTTATCGGTCTACGGAAGGAGCGCTCGTCGCGCTGAGGGGAATCGACCTTGAGGTCGATGCGGGAACCATGGTCGCCCTCATGGGGGCATCGGGGACGGGAAAATCGACTCTGCTCAATCTCATGGGGGGCCTGATCACTCCAAGCGCAGGCACCCTCAGGATCGGCGACTACCACGTATCGGAAATGTCGCCCGCCGCGGTCACCAACATGCGCGCACGTGATGTGGCCCTGGTTCTCCAAGAACCATCCGCCAACCTCCTTTCCTACGCAACCGCGCTGGACAATCTGCGTTGGGTCCGACGCAACTTGGGCAGTGCCGTAGCGG
>JAKAOC010000005.1 GCA_021823385.1 Actinomycetes bacterium | reverse complement strand
AGCCAATTTCAACTTCTCCTCGACTGCACATTGATGTGCTAGTGAGGGATATCTCAAAGGAAGCCGAATGAGGATAGCACTGGATCCCTACATGTTCCGTAAGACGCCGCTCCTGGCGCTGCCCGCACAGGTGGCCGAACTCGGATACGAGTGGATCGAACTGTCTCCCCGCGAGGACTTTATACCGTTCTTCCTGCATCCGCGAGTTGATCGCGCAACGGTCGCGGCGTTCAGGAGAGAGCTTAGTGTTGCTGGCGTCGGTGTTAGTTCCGTGTTGCCTTTGTTTCGCTGGTCCGGTCCCGATGAGGAAGAACGCCAAGCGGCGGTTCGCTACTGGAAGCGCAGCATCGAGATAACGGTGGACCTCGGTTGCGATGTCATGAATTCTGAATTCAATGGTCGTCCTGAGCAGCCGAGCAGGTCGGAAGGCATGTTTTGGAAATCGTTGGAAGAGCTCCTGCCGATTTTCGAGCGAGAAGGCGTCCAATTGCGCTTGGAGCCTCATCCTGATGATTTTGTGGAGGACGGGTTGACTGCCGTGGATATGGTTCGTGGCATCAACTCTCCGCTGGTCTCCTTCCTGTACTGCACGCCGCACACTTTCCATCAGGGCGGAAACATGGTCGAGATCGTCGAGTACGCCGGAAGCCTCCTCACGCACGTCCACCTCGCCGATAGCTTCGATCACCGCGCTTCTTCGGGGCTACGCTACATCGTGAATCCGCCAGGATCTCCTGCTCGCATCCATCAGCATCTCGATATGGGGCAGGGCGAAGTCGATTTCGCGACCTTCTTCAAGAGCCTCGAAGCCGTCGGGTTTGATGGGATACTCACCGCCTGCGTGTTCGCGTGGGAGGAACGTGCCGAACATTCGAGCAAGTTCATGCGTTCAGAGATCGATCGTTATTTGCGGGGCTGGCCAGCGAGGGAATGACAACCACGTAGTCACTGCGGGGTGACCCGGTCAGGTCGTCACTGACCAGGAAGGGGCGTTCCCTGGGATTCTCCCCGAGAACCAGGCGCAAGCTCCTTCAGCGCGTGATGAATTCAGGGACAAGAGTTAATCACGCTGGCCACGGGGGTAAACGGCCGACTTATTCAATGCGAACGTAAAGGATCGAGATGGAGTCAATTATCTCTGAGGCGGAGTGGCGAGGGCTGCTTTCGACGCGGGCGAATTCGCCGTGGGCGATCGCGGACGCTTACGCGCGCCGTCGCCGTCCGCGCTCGCTTCTCTCTCCTGCCGGCAACATCTTTCTCGTTGCGGCGGATCACCCGGCGCGGGGAGCGATCGGGATGGGCGGGGATCCAATGGCAATGGCCGATCGGCGCTCGCTGCTCGAGCGCCTCGTCGTGGCCCTCAGTAGTCCCTACGTTGACGGCGTCTTGGGCACGCCGGACGTGGTGGAAGAGCTTCTGCTGCTTGGCGCTCTCGAAGGCAAGGTCGTTATCGGCTCGATGAATCGTGGCGGTTTGGACGGTGCTGCTTGGACCATGGACGATCGCTTCACCTGCTATACCGCCGAGAGCGTCGCCGAATTCGGGCTTGAGGGCGGAAAGATGTTGCTCCGGATCGACGACGGCGACTCCGGAACGGCCCGAACGATTGAGTCCTGTGCACATGCCGTTTCGGACCTTGCTAGCGAGGGCCTCATGGCCATGATCGAGCCGTTGCCCTACGCACGCAATCAGGATGGCGGACTCGTCTTGCGGAAGGACACCACGTCTTTGGCGCGCGCTACGTCGATTGCGTCGGCCCTGGGCAGTACGTCGGCCCACACCTGGCTGAAGCTTCCTTCTTGCGACGAGCCGGAGCGCGTTTACGGGGCCACCACGCTTCCTTGTGTTGTACTGGGTGGTGTACCTAGCTCGGATCTCGATTCCGACCTTGCATCGTGGCGGCGTACTTTGACACAACCAAGTGTCAGGGGTCTGGTGGTCGGAAGAGCGTTGCTTTATCCCGCCGATGGTGATGTCGCTGCAGCCGTGGAGGCCGCGGGGCGCGTTCTCCAAAGCGTGGCCGCTGGATCGAGGGAGCGGGTGACACTCAGTTCTGCGAACGGATCATCGGGCTCAAGTTGAAGATGCGGCCAAGTATCCGACGGCCACGCTTTGGGAGTAAAGCCGCGCGTTCAGTTGCCATGGGGCCGCCATGGTGCGCCTGCGGTCGCAGGTAGCTTCGATGCTTCGGTGGGCGATTCCGAATTATGTGGCACTGCGAGCAAATGATCGTCTATTTGAAGGGAAGGGGAGAGAGTGGCATCAGAACTCGAGCTTCTCACGGTGGGACGAATAAGCGTTGACCTCTATGCCTCTGAGATCGGCGCGGGCTGGGACGAGGTCTCGGGTTTCACAAAGGCGGTTGGCGGAACGGCGACCAACGTTGCGGTGGCCGCAGCCCGTCTTGGTCGCCGTGCGGCGGTACTCACCAAGGTCGGTTCCGACCCGTTCGGTTCCTACCTTCGCAAACGCCTTATCGACTTTGGCGTCGATGTCAGTTACGTGGGGACGAGCAACTTGCTGCGCACTCCCTTGGCCTTCGCAGTGCTTGATCCCCCCGATGACCCTCAGCTCCTCTTTTATCGCGAACCTCTCGCCCCGGACTTGACGATAGAGCCTGAGGATTGCGACGAGGAAGTTATCCGAAGAGTGGGGATCCTCTGGGTTACCGGGACGGGTATGTCGAGGGAGCCGAGTGCATCGACCACCAGGCGAATGCTGGAAATTCGCGAGCGGCGACACCATACGGTCGTCGACCTGGATTATCGGCCTTCCCTTTGGCCTTCGGAGCGCGAAGCGAGGGAAGGGATCTCTTCGATGCTGGGATATGCGACCGTAGCGGTGGGCAACAGATCCGAGTGCGAGATCGCCGTAGGATCGAGTGACCCTGACAGGGCAGCGGATCTGTTGTTGCAGTCCGGCGTGAGTCTTGCGGTGGTCAAGATGGGCGCCCAAGGTGTTCTGGTAGCTACGTCGACTTCCCGCGACGTTGTGCCACCTCGGCCGGTGAGAGTGGTCTGCGGGTTAGGGGCAGGCGATGCCTTCGGGGGCGCACTCGTTCATGGTCTCCTCGCCGGGTGGGAGCCCGTCAGAGCTGTGCGTTTCGCCAATGCGGCGGGCGCGCTCGTCGCCTCTCGGCTGCTTTGTGCAGACGCGATGGGCACTGAGGGTGAGATTGCATCTTTACTGGAATCGGATGCCGATGAAGCCGTTTGAGCTGCCGAGCGTTTCGGCATCGATCGAGCCGCACCCTGTCTTGCGGCCGGCAATTCCTCCGTCAACTGCCTGTGGTGCGAAGCCGATGCGTAGGCCGGGACGTCCGCGGCACTTAGGAGGCAATATCCAAGGAAAAAACGAAGGAGACCGAAATTGAGCCGCAGTTCCCTGCTTCACCCGCGCGGCTCGCTGGTGCGCGAAGAATTCGATGTGTTGCTGACGCCTGACGATGCTGGTTGGTCCTACTCATCATTGAGGGTCGCGACCCTTGAGGCGGGAGAATCATTTGAGGTTGCAGTTGAGGGGGAAGAGTTCGCGGTGCTGCCACTCGCCGGTTCCCTGAAGGTTGAGGCGGACGGAAAGCGCTTGGATCTAAGTGGCAGGAAAAGCGTCTTTTCGTCCGTGGCCGACTGGGTATATGTACCCATGGGTTCGGCCTTTCGTCTTTATTCCGCGCATGGGTGTGAGGTGACCCTAGCGTCTGCCCGGGCAAGGAAGCGATATGAGGTCGTTCACATTGATGGACGCGATGTTCCGGTGGAAATTCGGGGGGCGGGCCCGGCCACAAGGCAGGTCAACAATTTCATGGCTCCGGGCGTCTTCGATGGAGCTGATCGCCTGATTTGCGTCGAAGTGTTGACCCCGGAAGGCAATTGGTCCTCGTACCCACCCCACAAGCACGACGATTCGCCCGAATGCAAGGTCAACAACGAGGAGATCTATTACTTCAGAATCGGAAAGTCGGGTGGCGTCGAGACGTCGCTCGACGGCTTTGGAATGCACAGGCTCTACACCGCTGATGGGGTAACTGATGAAAATGTGGTGGTGTCTGACGGCGACGTGTTCTGCGTCCCCCGCGGCTATCACGGGCCGTCCATCGCCGCTCCCGGATACCCCATGTATTACCTGAATGTCCTCGCAGGCCCTGGTGACGGTCGGAGCATGGCGTTTTGCGACGACCCTGCACACCACTGGATTCGTGACGCTTGGGAGGGGATGGGTGCCGACCCTCGTTGCCCCATGACTACAGCAAAGGCGAATCCGTGGCCCGCTTGACCAGGTCTCCGCTCGGCGTTGGCGTGGTTGGATTTGGCTGGATGGGCCAAGTTCATAGCCGCTCGATCTTGCGTATGCCGAGCGTCTTTGGGAGAGAGCCGTGCCAGGCGAGGCTGGTTAGTTGCGCAAGCCGCAGTGCCGAATTGCGCCGGGTGGCGGAACGAGACTTCGGTTTCCTAAAGACAACGGCGGACTGGGCGGAAATGGCGCGTGACCCTGAGGTCGATGTAGTTTTCATTGCCGCTGCGAACGCACTTCACCTACCGGTAGTCGAAGCCTTCGCGAGCGCAGGGAAGCACATCCTGTGCGAGAAGCCCGTAGGCCGTACACCAGAAGAGACGGCAAGGGCTGAAAAAGCGGTTGCGGATGCGGGAATATCATCCGCGGTTGGATACAACTACAGGTGGTCCCCTATGGTCCAGGAGGTCAAGCGGCTCATTGAGTCGGGATCGCTTGGAACCATAACTCATTACCGGGGCCGCTTCTTTTCGGGCTACGGTGCGAATCCGGACCAGCCAATGGAGTGGCGCTACTCGGCTGAAGGGGGCGGTCACGGCGCCGCGTCGGATCTTCTGTCGCATGCTGTTGATTTAGCACACTTCCTGGTTGGAGGGCTGTCCAAGGTGGTGGGCTATACCTCCACGACGATTCACGAGCGCCCTACCGGGAAAATCCGGGATGGGCGGATTGACTCTGCCGATCATGGTGGGGCAAGGACGGCTCCGGTTACCAACGAGGATTCCGCCGCGATGTTGTGCGCGTTCGAGACTGGCGCTTCCGGAACCTTTGAGGCGAGCCGCGTCCTGGTGGGCCCTGAGAGCCAGATGGCCTTTGAGGTTTACGGTACCGAGGGTTCGGTGGCCTGGAACCTGGAGAGCCTGAATGAGCTGAGGCTATACCTTCGTTCCGATGGTCGTCATGCCGGCTTCAGGAAGGTTCTCGGTGGCGAGCGCTTCGGACACCATGGCTACTTCGCCCATGGTAGCGGCATCGGTCCTGGATTTGAGGACCTGATCCTCATCCAAGACTTTGAGTTCCTCAGGGCCGTGGTGGACGAGACGCTATTCCAGCCTAACTTTCGCGATGCGGCCCGCTTTGGAAATGTCCAGGCCGCCCTACTCCGTTCTGTTTCCTCAGGGCATTGGGAGCCCGTTGCACCAGTGGGGGTCAATTGATGACGCGCACCATAAGACTCACTACCGCCGAAGCGATTGTCAGGTGGTTGACGGTCCAGCGGACCGTTATCGATGGTGAGGATGTCCCGCTGTTCCCAGGCGTATACGCAATTTTTGGCCACGGCAATGTAACGTGCCTCGGGCATGCCCTCGAGGGGGCTGCCGATGTTCTTCCCACCTGGCGGGCGCAAAACGAGCAGGGGATGGCACTGGCTGCCGTCGGCTATGCGAAGGCCATGAGGCGCCAGCAAATCATGGTCGCGACAACGTCGATCGGCCCTGGAGCATTAAACATGGTGACAGCTGCCGGTGTAGCGATGGCTGACCGTCTTCCGCTGCTCCTCTTGACGGGTGATACGTTCGTTAGCAGAACTCCTGACCCGGTGTTGCAGCAGATCGAACACCCCGGCTCTCCCACGTTGACCGCCAACGACGCATTCCGGCCCGTTGTCCGCTACTGGGATAGGATCATGCACCCGCAGCAGCTCCTGCAGGCGCTTCCGCAAGCCTTACGGACCCTGCTAGATCCCGCCGAGTGCGGTCCCGCTCTGATCGCTTTGCCCCAGGATGTTCAAGCACTCGCTTTTGACTTCCCCGAGGAGTTCTTCAGCGTTCAAAGACGCGTAATCCCGCGCCCACGCGCCGATTCGCGAGAGCTTGCGCAGGCAGCCTCGCTTCTTGCAAGCGCGAAGCGCCCCCTCATCGTTGCCGGCGGGGGCGTGCACTACTCACTCGCCGAAAGCGAACTCGCAGACTTCGCGTCGAAGCACGGTATTCCCGTTGTCGAAACAATGGCCGGGAAGTCCAGCCTGCTGGCGACTCATCCGAGCTGGTCCGGACCTATTGGCGTGACGGGCTGGAGTGAGGCAAACACGGTATCGGCTGAGGCTGATGTGGTTTTGGCGGTAGGAACGCGACTGCAGGATTTCACTACTGGCTCGTGGACCGTATTCGGTGGTAGCGGAGTGAGACTGATTGGTATCAATACGGCCCGCTTTGACGCAGTAAAGCACGGGTCATTACCGGTGGTAGGTGACGCGCGTGAGGCGTTGATTGAGTTGGATGCAATGCTGGGTGGCTGGAAGGCACCCACGGCATGGCTTGAAGGAGCGCAGGCTCAAACGGCGATGGGCAAGGCAAGGGTTGGCAAGGCCACCTCGCCAAAAGAGGGGCTGCCCACCTATGCGCAGGTGGTAGGTGCCGTCAATCGCTTTGCAAGTGACGAAGACTATGTCGTTACAGCGGCGGGAGGACTTCCAGGGGAAATCAACGTCAATTGGTATTCGAAGGGCATCGCGACCTTCGATTGCGAATACGGCTTCTCGTGCATGGGATATGAAGTGGCTGGCGCCTGGGGCGCGGCCATGGCACGGGCGGATCGTGGTGGGGACGTCTATTCGCTCGTCGGCGACGGGTCCTACTTGATGCTGAACAGCGAGGTATACAGTTCGGTCCTTGCCGGGCACAAGATGATCGTGGTGCTCTGCGACAACGGTGGTTTTGCCGTCATCGAGAGGCTGCAGGTGGCGCAAGGTGGAGCCTCTTTCAACAACATGCTCGAAACGAGCCGCGTGTCGACCTCGATTCGGGCGGACTTTGTGAAGCACGCGGAGTCGCTCGGTTGCATCTCAGAGCGTGTCTCAGGTATTGCGGAACTCGAAACCGCCCTTGCCAGGGCGCGAGCTGCTACCCGAACTACGGTCATCGTGCTGGAGACCGACCCAAATGCGTGGAGCGATGATGGCGCCTTCTGGGAGGTGGGTGTTCCGGAAATAAGTCGGCGCAGCGAGGTTCGCAAAGCGCGCCAGCGCCTCGAAGAGTCCAAGGCCGGCCAATGGATTGGTGGCTGAATAAGTTGAAGAACCACAGTGGGTTTGATGGACTCCGCATTGGCTTGATCGGCGCTGGGCGGATCGGTGCGATGCACGCGCGCATCCTTGCCAGGGACATTCCCGGAATTTCGCTGGCTGCAGTTGCAGGAGGTTCAAGCAGTGCAGCGGCCGATCTTGGGTCCGAATTGGCTGTTCCGAACCTGGAACCGCATGTCTTGATCCAGCGTGAGGACGTTGATGCCGTCGCGATCTGTTCGTCGACCGAGACTCACGTCGCATACATGGTCGAAGCGGCCAAAGCTGGCAAGGCGATTTTCTGCGAGAAGCCCCTGTCGCTCGAGCTGGTGGAAGTGGATCGCGCCCTTGCCGCCGTGGAGGCCGCCGGCGTGCCGTTCATGGTGGGGTTTAACCGTCGATTCGACCCGCATCACCTTGCTGTGCGAGAGGCACTCGACCGGGGGGACGTCGGGGAGCCACACATTATTCGCATTTCAAGTCGCGACCCCGCTCCTCCGCCGGTTGCTTATGCGCGCGGTTCAGGTGGGATCTTTCTGGACATGGCCATCCATGACTTCGACATGGCCAGATTCCTCGCGCGTAGTGAAGTCCGCGAAGTATATGCCCACGGTGTGGTGCGCATTGAACCAGAGTTTGCCACTTTCGGAGACGTTGACACTGCGGTAACTACTCTCGTGCACGAAGACGGTTGTTATACCGTTATTGACAACAGCAGAAAGTCGCTCTACGGCTTCGATCAAAGAGTTGAGGTGTTCGGCTCGAAGGGGATGGCGTCACTAGACAACTTTCCCCTTACTTTCGCCACGATGCGGAGCGAGAGTGGCCTAACGGGACCTCCGTTGCCCAAGCGATTTATTGACCGGTATTACGACTCCTATGTGAACGAATGGCGCGGATTTGCCGCCTTTGTTCTGGGGGGCAAGGAAAGTCCGGCGGGCCCGGAAGATGCCAGATTCCCGCTAGCAATAGCCATCGCAGCCACGCGTTCCATGCGAGAGCACCGTCCCGTTTCAATGAGCGAGATACTCTAGGAAAGCCTGGTTCCGGGCGTACATATCATGCCCGGCGGCACGTCCAGGACGTCGCGGCTGCCAGGTGCGTGACGGCGTCGCCCTCGCCGGGACCATTGAAGCTGCGGATCTCTGGTCCGAAGGGGCGCTGGAGCAAGTGGACATTGCCTCGGGGAACTCCCGGTAGCAGGTCCTGTCCTATTCACGCTATTGTTCGACGAACGTGAAAAGACAATGTGACGCACAGCGGAACAGAGCGAGCCGTTTGGGCGGAATGATCCAATTCGGACGAAGAGAGCGTATTCTCGCCTGGGTTGCCCCGGTCGTTCTGGCAGCGGCGCTACTAATACTCCAGGCCCTATGGAGGGGCCATGTAGGCCGGGTTGTGGAGTACGACGACGGCGTCTACTTTGCAGCAGCCCTCGAGGTAGCCCGCGGGATCCTTCCTTACCGCGCTTTTGACTTCCTCCAACCTCCACTGATCACCGTCTGGCTGCTTCCTTTTGCTGTCACGGCGATGCATACCTCGCAACGCCTTGGTTTCGAGTTGGCGCGATGGTTCACGGATTTGATCACGGTTCTAGACGTCGTCCTGGTGGGAGCGCTCATGCGGGGGCGACGTGCCGCGCGCGTGGCGCTTGCAATGGCGGTCACC
Source organism: Actinomycetes bacterium (assembly GCA_021823385.1). The sequence goes on along the minus strand of JAKAOC010000005.1, from coordinate 6,424 downwards.
GGCCTCAGCATCGGCTTCCTGCAGGCATCACAAACCATCCTGATAGAGCCTTACCTGGTCCTTTGGTGCCTGCTCGGGCTGCTTGCGCTGAGCCGCCGCCGCAGGCCGGGCATTGCCAGCGGGGAAATTCTGGCCGGTATCTGCTTCGGACTTGCCGGCGCGACCAAAGTCTGGGCCATCTTCCCCGCGGTCGTCGTCTTGGTGGTGCTCTTTTCGGCCGATAGGCGCCGGGCGTACCGTTTCGCGCTTGCCACCGGTGCCGCTTTCATCCTGGCGGTGGCACCGTTTGTCGCCGCCGACCCGGTGGGCGCGTTTCACCAGGTCCTGTTTGCTCAGGCGCAGCGAGGCTTCTCAGGCGAGAGCTTTGCCGGGCGACTGGGCAACCTAAGCGGTCTCGCGTTTCTTGCCCGGCTGTCCCGCGGCGATGCAGTGCTTGTGACGGCAGTGGTGGTGGCGGCGGTCGCGGCGGCGCTCATCCTTTGGCGCAGGGGAGCGCACGAGGGGCAAGCACGGAAAGCCTCGGAACTCGCCCTGATCTCGCGATGGAGCGCACTCGTGGTCGGCTTGGCGCTTTTGGCAGCCCCCGAGTTCTACTACCACTACGGCGCGTTTTTCGCGCCGTTCTTGGGCCTGGCACTCGGGACCGCCGAGCTTCCCAGCCCTCTGGCGGCACGGCCCCTGGTGCCCGCATTGGCGATTCTGGCCGCACTGGCGCTTGTCGGCGATGTGCAGGCCATGGCGTCGCCACCGATATCCGGGGTCCGTCCCTCGCCCGTGCCGCTGGTTCCGGGGGCGACCGCTTGCGCGGTCTCCGATCAGCCGGCAGTGCTGATCCTTGCCAACTCCTTCACCGGGGCCAGGCCCGGGTGCCCGCATGTGGCTGATTGGCTGGGCACCGAGAGGGTGCTGGTGCATGGCACCTCGGGAGTGCGTGCCGACGCGACGAGCGCCGCTTTTCAGGCGGTACTGCTCCGATGGGTGGACAAGTCAAAGGTGGTGCTTCTCTCCACCATAAACGGGGGAGTTGGCCCGAAGGCGGAGGCGCTGCTTCGCAGCCGGTTTGGCTCGCGCTGGCGGCCTGGCCTCGGCGCAACGCTTTATCGGCGCCGTTCTTGAACCCGGAACGGTCCTTGATGGCACCGCCCGTGCGGAACCCTTGCATCGGCTCCCGGCCAGCCTGGGTGCCGGGGGCCGATGAAGCTATTTCGGCCACGTCGGCGAAGATGACCTCCGCCAGGAGCTTGTCCCTGTGGCCATGGGTCGGCACCGGGGTGGCCGAGTCCGCGAAAGACCCATTGGCCCCGCTACCTAGATGGGTTAACGAGGGGAGCAAAGGGGGCGGGTCGTTTTCCTTCGCGCATCAGGCGATGCTCTCATCGGCGCCCGCCTCGAAGCGATCATCTATAGGGCCAATCCCGATCTCTTGGAGCGCCACTTCAAGGACCGGTATCGCATCTTGCCATTTCGCGACCAGCCCCAGATCGGCCTCCGCGAAAATCGGGGCCGCCTCGTCGTTGTTGATGGCTAGTACTTGCCGCGCCGCGCGCACTCCCACCATGTGCATCGGCCTCCCGGAGATACCGATGGCCAGATAGACGCGCGGAGCGATGAACCTGCCGGTTGCCCCGACCTGCCTCGAGCGGGGCATCCAATGGCGGTCTGTCACCTTGCGCGTCGCCACAACCTCTGCGCCGATCAGCTCTGCGAACGCTTCGATGCGAGGGATCTCCTCGGGTTGGACGCCAAGCCCCACCCCAATAACGATTCCAGCTTTCGTCAACGGCTCGAGATCGTCGTTGATCACGCGAACGGTGGTCGTGACGAGCGATGGTTCCGAACCTTGGATCAACTGCTGTTCGGGCAAAAGAGAAGGCTCGCGCAGCATCGTCTGCGGGCCGGTTCCCGGCCGGAGGGTTATGACCGCGGTCTCGGTGAGAGCGTCGATCTCGACCAGCTCCGAGTAGTTGAGTGCCGGCTTCCAATAGGCGGGGAGCCCCTCGCTCACCTCGACAAGAGCGACATCTGAGACCAGAGCGCAGCCCAGCCTCGCGGAGAGGCGGCCGCCCATCTCACGCCCCCAGGTGGTGGAGGGGAGCAGGATGGCCTGGGGACGGGCGGCACCCGCCCAGCCTGCAAGGGCGGCTGCCAACTGATCAGGCTCGGTCAGGTGGTCCACGCGGAGCAGTGCGTCCGCGCCGTGCCTCGAGGGATCGAATTCCGTGGCGGCGGCGCCGGTGGCGAGGATGACCCTCGCGGAGGTGGCGTGGGCGAAGAGCGCCGCTGTTCCCAACATCTCCACGGTCAGCCATTCCATTCTTGGCGCGGCCACTACCAGCACGTTTCGGACCGCCGAAGCGGACGCTTGGCGCTCGGGCAAAGGAACGGTTGCGGGGTCGGACTCGTCGGCCGCGATGAGCGCCGCCACGCGGGACGCCCATTCCGGGACGGGCCCGTCGAATTTCTCGCCCGACCTGTCGGTGTGGTGATGGCGCACGCGCCCGACTCGGGTCGGGCTTCCCTCCAGCCCGTAGGTCCCCGGAGGAAGTGCCGCCGCGTCGATAAGCTCGATTCTTTCCGCGGCTACCGCAGCCAGTGTTTCGTGATCGGCGCGGCGCGGTGAGCAGAGCCGTTCCGCACACGAGAGCACCATGGGCAGTGCCGCGCGGGCTTCGATCCAGCCGTCATCGGTCTCCGCCTCGACGGAGAGGTGGTCTCCCGTTATCTCTATGGCGCTTGCGGCCGCGATGAATCCAACCCCGAGCAGCTCGGCAACCTGAGCCGGCAACACCGCGGTTTCCGCATCCGCCGATGCCTTGCCACAAAGGACGAGGTCGAATTCGCCGGCGTGGGCTATCGCTCCGGCCAACGCCCGGGCTGTCGCCAGCAGGTCGGAGCCGCGCAGCGAGGGGTCGCTGAGCACAATTGCCCGATCGGCTCCCACGGCGACGGCCTCGCGGGCGACGGCGATGGAGGCCGGTGGTCCCATCGTTATGGCGACGCACTCGCCGCCGCTTTGCTCAGCGATTTCGATCCCCTTGGCCAACGCGCGCCGGCAGTAGGGGTTGATTTCCAGGGCGATGCCGTCTCGCTTGAGATGGCCGTTCTCTTCCAGGGTGAGTTCTTCGATGTTTGGGATCGCCTTGACGAGGACCGCGACTCGCATTCCTGCCTTCTCTCTCATTTTTGGGGTTGGGTGATCAGGCCGCCCGGGTTACGGGAGCTATCCGGATGTGCCATTGTGGCCGGGTCGACCGGGACCGAAAGTCGGCCGGGACCGAGACTCTGCGCCGCCTCCCCGGCGGTGTCGCTGCTTTGTCCACCTGGGGACGGGTTGTCCCGGCGGTCCTCACTGAGCGGCAGCCGCACTACGGCCAACGCCCCGCCTTCGGGATGGTTCGAAACGCTTACCGATCCCTGGTGAGCGACGACGATCAGGAGCACGAGGCTCAGGCCGAGACCGGAGCTTTGCGGCGTGCGGCCACGCTCTTGGGGTCCGCGTGCGAAGGGCTCGAAAATTCTCGGGAGCAGTGACTCGGGTATGCCGACGCCGTGGTCTCGGACCGAGATCACGGCCGATGCGCCTTCGGCGCACAGCCCCACCTCGATCGCGCTGCCGGCGGGCGCGTGGTGAATCGCGTTCACCACCAGGTTTTCGACCACCTCGGTTATGCGTACGCGGTCGAGCCAAAGCGTGGGCACGATGGTGGCGTCGAGAACGAGTGCCACTCCCCGTGCCGCCGCCAAGGTGGAAAGAGCAACCAGGGAGCCGGAGATCACTGTCTCAAGGTCGGTGGGGGCAAGATCGAGGGCAAGTTCGTCTCGATGACCTTCGGCAATGCGGAGCAGCCCTTCGGCTAGCGAGACGAGGTGTGCGACCCTGCGGTCCAGGCGTTGCAAGAGGGCTTCGTCCTGATCAGCGACCGCCGGAGACCTGGTCTCGAGTTCGGCCAGCATTCCGGCAAGCGGGGTGCGCAACTCGTGGCTGGCCGCGGAGATGAAGCGCCGCTGTTGTGCGGTTGCCTCGTGAAGACGGCCTAGAAAGTCGTTCAAGGTCGTGGCCAGCTTGGCCAGTTCGTCTCGTGTTCCTGGATCGGCCAGCTTGGCCTCTGAATCGCCGAGGCTAAGCATTGCCGCCTGGCGGCGCATCCTCTCGACCGGCCGGAGCACGACGGAGGCGGCGAGGCCGGCCCCCAATGCGGCGAGCACGACGGCAAGCAGGCCCCCACCCCACAGCAGCTGATCCACGAGTGCCAAAGAATCGCGGATCTGGTCCGTGGAGGCGCCGACGAGTATTATCGCCCCCTTCGAGGACGCATCGGGCTCGGCAAGCACGAGGACGGGATTTCGCGTCCGGACCCGCTGGGTTTGCTGGTAGAGGGTGCCTTCAAGGTTGGCCAAGGTCGCCTGCGGCAGGAGCGGGGAAGTCCCTGCGGTGCTGGTGGTGTAGAGGAGCTGTCCGCTCTTGGACACCACCTGGACGATCGACTGGTCGACAGCCGGCTGCGTAGGCGCGGTGGGAGGTGCGAGCGGCACCAAACCCTGGCTGAGGGCGGCCTGGAGCCGCTGCATCCGCGAGTGAAGGGTCCGTTCCAAAGTCGCCTTGGTGGCTATCCCGACGTAGGCGTGAAAGCCGATCCCGGCCGCGACTACGAGCAACGTGGTCAGCAAACCCATCGACATCGCTATTCGAAGGCGCATTGTCATCGCGGATTCGACGTTCCCGGCGGCAGCCTCCACCCCACGCCGTGCACGTTCTCTATAAGGTCGGTTCCCAGCTCGGCTTCCAGCCGATGGCGGAGCTGGAAGACGTGCCAGTCGACCGTCGCTCGTGAGAGGACGCCTTGTGCGCCGATCAGCAGGCGCTCGATCGTGGCTCTGGTGAGTACGACCCCCGGACGTTTGAGAAACAGGCGGAGCAACTCCTCCTCGCGTGGTCGCAGGCGGATGTAGCGGCCGCCGCACCTGACACCATCCGCGGAAACTGAAAATATCAGTTGCCCGACTCCGACGACCTCGCCCACACCGCCGCCCGCGCCGGCGTGAAGCTCGTCGGCTCGGGCGCCTCGGCGGAGCACGGCACGGATGCGGGCACGGAGCTCGGCAACCCCGAAGGGTTTGACGAGGTAGTCATCCGCACCCGCCTCCAATCCCTGGACGGTATCGTTCACCGTGCTCAAGGCGGTGATGACCATCACCGTCAAGGTGCTGATCTCCTCGAGCGCCAGCCTGCACACCTCGAGCCCGGTGATTCCCGGAAGCATCAGATCAAGCAGCATCAGATCGAAGCGCTGGGTACGCAAGATCTCAAGTGCGGATTCGCCGTCGTTGGCAATAATCACCTGGTAGAACTCGCTGCTGAGTCCAGTGGCGATAGCGAGAGCCAGCTCGGCGTCGTCCTCGACGAGGAGAATCCGAGCCAGCATGCCTCCCGGCGGCGAATCTGTCATCGCGGCTGCTCCTTGGTGCACGGCTGTCATCTTCTACAAGGCGCTCGCGCCGCTCATGTAGGAGTTGCCCTGGCTTTCCAACTGGCTCAGAGCCGCCGCTATGGGCTGGCCACCGGTTACTGCCTGCTGGAATGCGGCATCGAGCACCGCCTGCACCTGCGAGTAGCTGTCACTGACCGGCCGTCCGTAGGTATAGGGCGAGGACATGGCGGCCACCGACGCGGCGAGACCTGGATGACCGGCGAGGAAGCTCTGTGGAATTGCAGCCGCACCCGCCTTGGTCAGCGGAGCAAAGCCGGTGTTTTCCGACCAGTAGGTTTGCTGGGCCGGCTGGTACCACCAGTCCACGAAGGCGAACGCAGCCCGGTCCTGGGCGGAGGTGTGACCCTTGGGAAGCACGAAGCCGAGCCCTTGGACCAGGTTTGCAGCATGGCCGGTGCTTCCGGCGGGTTCGACGAAGGCTCCCACCTTGAACTTTCCTGCCACCGCTTCGATGACCTTCTGGTAGCCGGCGGATGTCCCGTCGATCATCGCCATGTGGCCCGACGCCAGGTCCTGGCGAAGCGTGGTTCCATGATCGAACACCATATTGCCCGAGGCGTAAAGGCCGTGAAAATATTGGAAAGTTGCCTGGGTGGCCGCGCTGTTGAAGTCAACCGCGGTGCCCACCGAGTTTGAGCCCTTGAGCATGGTTCCACCGTTGCTCAGGATTGCGGGAAGGATGTGCGCTGAGGAGTCCTTCCAGCCGAGCGGCACCACCGAGGCCGACTTGAGCTTTGCTGCATCGGCCGCCAATTCGGCCCAGGTCGTGGGGGGTGTGGTTATCCCCGCGGCTGCGAACATGGACTGGTTGTAGAAGACCTCCGAGACCTTGGCGTCGGTGAGAAGCCGGTAGTGCTGGCCGCCGCTGACCTCGCCATTGGTCCACACCGAGGGGAAGACGTTTGCCTGTGAGAACGTCTTCGAGCCCTTGATGT
>JAKAOC010000403.1 GCA_021823385.1 Actinomycetes bacterium | reverse complement strand
AGCGGGGGCGAGCCACGGGCGGTGCGTAGGCAGCGCGCCACCTGCATTGCCGCCCCGCAGCTGCCCATCTCGGCGGCGGTGACGTGCAGCTGGAACAGCATGCGCGACGTTGCGGCGTTGGCGCTGGCTCTCTTTGCGTTCGCGGATCTTCAGGATGGAACCAGCACCAGGGCGGCTTACCTGGCGGGATCGGCGGCGGCGTTTCAGCCTTTGACTCTATTGTTCTTGATGCCTCTTGTACTGATGCAGGTCGAGGGCTTTTCGCGTCTGGCGTCGTTCGTGGCTCGGGCTGCGGTAATTCCGGTGGCGGTGACGGTGCCGGCTATGGCTGGAAGCTTCGGGGGTTCGTTGTCGTCGCTGTTCTCAGAGGCTCAGGTTGTCAAGCTTCGCTTCGATCGTCCGACGTTGTGGGTTTCGCTCCTTCAAGCCCACCATGGAGTTATTTCCACGACCTGGCTGAGGGTGGCAATGCTACTGATCGCCCTCGGCGTCGGTATCGTTTTGCGCGTTGCCTGGCATAATAGGTCGCCAGATGCGCGAACAGTACTGGTGGTTTGTACTTTAGGTCTTTCGTTGAGGGCGTTCTTGGAGCCGACCGAGGTGGCTTACTACCTTTCCCCCTACCTCGCCGTTGGGGCGATACCGCTCGTAGGCGTGGCGGCCAGGTTTCGGATTCTTGCGTTTGCCTGGGTTGCATTTGGTCTGGCGCAGCTCGGGGTAGTCATGTCTCGGCTGTCTGCGCTCAATTTTTCGCTCGTCCTTTGGCCCCTGGCCCTCGCAGGAGCGCTTGCATTGCTGATGAGTCTGCCGGATGGCCGTACTATGGCGCACGGTTCGGTCCCGTTGTCGAACCAGGGACGGAGTGCGCTCTTGGCGGAAGCCGACCATGGTGCCGTGCCTCTTGAAGAGGTCGGCGGTTGAGGACGTTCGAGGTCGTCGCTGCCGCGCTATTCGGCCTGATCGTCGGCTCTTTCCTGAACGTGGTCATCTACCGTGTGCCTCGCGGAGAGTCCATCGTAGCGCCTCCGTCCGCCTGCCCGCGGTGTGGGCATCGGCTCTCGGCCTGGGAAAACATTCCGGTCATCTCGTTCCTCCTGCTCCGGGCGCGGTGCAGATCATGCCGAGAGCCCATATCCTGGCGGTACCCTCTCATCGAGGTGCTCGGCGGGACCGCCTTCGCGGCGCTTGCAGTGCGTTATTCCAACCCTCTTTTGCTTGCCGGGTTGTGCCTGTTCGCCGCAGTGCTGATCGCCGAAGCATTCATCGATCTGGATACGCGGAAGCTCCCCCGACGCATCATCTATGTGGGGGCGCCGTTGTCAGTAGCCCTTTTCCTTGTCGAGTCCGTTCGCTCCGGTAACGTACGGATGGTCGAAGACGCCGCTCTGGGCGCTCTTATCGCGGGGGCGGTTTTTGGAGTGATTCATTTCGTCGCACCGCGATCCATGGGCTTCGGAGACGTGCGATTTGCAGCCTATATAGGTATCAACCTGGGATTTCTTGGCCTGGCCACAGTAGTGAACTTTCTCTATGGTGCTTTCATCTTCGGTGCGTTGTTCGGAGTGGTGTTTGCACTTGTCAAATCCAAGACCTTGAAAGTCGCGATTCCTTTCGGGCCCTTTATGGCCCTGGCAGCTTTCGTTTCGGCGTTGTTCGCCGGCCTAATTCGTGTACTGTAGGTTTTTGAGCCCTCCGGATGCGGGTCGCGACGGCAGCGGAGCGCTTTTTGAATTGGTCGCGTTGCGTGGTAGGTGGCGGAGTAGTTACAACGCTGAAATTTTTCCCCGGTTAATGGGAAAATCTCTTCATTTCTCTGTCTCTCGTGACGATGCGAGAGTATGCTATGTTGGCCTTGTTGAAGTTGTGGAATATGTTGAAGATGTCCAACATGTTGCATGGTGGCGGCAGCAGCCGCGGTGGCCACGAGAAGTGACGGGAGCTAGGCCGAGTGGAAGAGCTGATGCGAGTGCGGGAAGTGGCCGACGTCATGAAGGTGTGGACTACGACCGTTTACAGGCTTATCGCGTCGCAGGAGCTCCCCGCCAGCAGGGTTGGCAAGGCATGGCGCGTAAAGCGCTCCGACGTGGCCCGTTACCTCAAGCAGGGAGGCAACTGATTTGAGGCGTGTCGTTGGAATAGACATCGGCGCCTTCTCTGTCAAGGCTGTCGAACTCGAGTACGATCCCGGCCGAAAGCCGACCGTCTCTAACTTTGGGCTGGTCACGCTCCCCAAGGGGGCCGTCGTCGGTGGGGACATCCGTGACCGTGGGGCCGTCGTCGAAGCAATCAGACGCATGTGGTCCGACGGTAACTTCAAGTCCAAGGATGTATGCGTCGGCCTCTCCGGATCCCGTGTGTACCTGAGGGACCTCGAGTTTCCGAGCATGGAGGACGAGGATCTCCTCTCCTCCGTCCGGTTCGAGGCGACCACCTTCCTCCCTGGCGACACCAGCGAATACGAGGTCGACTTCGAGTATCCGAAGGGCAGGCGGGTCGTACGCGAGGACGGAACGCTCACCATTCACCTGGCCGCCACCGACAATGCAATGTTGGACGAGTACAAGGGCGTTGTTCAGGATGCCGGACTCCGGCTCGCCTCCGTCGACGCCTCATTCCTTGCTCTCGTGCGGTCCGTTATCCTCCAGGAGGCTCAAAGGTCGGGCGAGCTGGTCGGCGGGAACGGCCGTCGGCGAGGCACGTCGGTCCGCATCGTCGAGCCGGCACCGCAGAGCGCTGCGCCCGGGGAAGGGGCCGAGGACGAGCAGACACTCGCTTTTCCGGTCACCGAGACCGCCATGCGGGACAAGATTCTCGCTGTTATCTCCGTGGGAGCCGACAGCATCAACATTGGCATCGCGGAAAACGGGATGCTCACTTTGGCCCGTTCCATCGAGGATCGGGCGGGGGATGCGGTGACCGCCGCGATCGCCGAGCGCTTCGACTTGTCTGAAACCGAGGCGGAGTCCCTGAAGAGGGCACTCGGCCTCTTTTCGCCGATTCCGGAGGACCTCGCATCGCGGGTCGACCGCGACGAGCTTGACCGGCTGGTGGCGGCGAGGGTGAGTGACATCTCTTCGTCGATCTCGACGACGCTGAGTTCGTACCTGTTCCAAAAGGAGAACCCGGCCGAGGTCAAGGTCCTCGTTTGCGGCGGTGGGTCGCTCGCGTTCGGCTTCTACGATTCGCTGCGCCAGGGCCTGGCTCCGGAAATCGTGCTCGAGAGGCTTGACCTGCTCGAGTTGGTGGACTTCAACGTTCCGGAGATGCTGGCCGCCGACAAGGACCG
>JAKAOC010000402.1 GCA_021823385.1 Actinomycetes bacterium | reverse complement strand
TAGTGGATGACCGATACCGACGCCGAGGACTGGTCCGAAACTTGTGACACCTGCCTGGCGGCCGTCTGCATTTCCTCGAGGGAGCGCCCCGCGAGCAGGAACTTCGAGCTTCCGCGGCGTGCGAGCTGCTTGGCTATTTCCAGGCCAATTTCCGATGAGCCGCCCATAACGAGGACGTTGTCGGGCGTATGGAGTGCGTCGAACAAGATGATGCTCCTTGGTTTCGGCTCGATCCCATACTAAACCGGGGCGCTGCCGCGGCCCGGGCGGGCGCCTAGGCGATTCCGAGCCTTCGCGAAAGGTCCGACTTGATCAGCCCGTCGGGGTCGAGCTTGGCCTTGATGGCTGCGAGCTCACCGAGCCGGGGGTACATGGCGGCGATTGTCTCCGCCTTGGCCCGCGAATCCTTGGCCAGGTAAAGACGGCCGGATGCCTCGAGCACTTTTTGGTCGAGGCTCTCCAGGAGGGTGAACAGGCGTGGTGAGCCGACGGGGATGTCAAGGGCAAGAGTCCAGCCGGGGCGGGGGAAGGACAACAGTCCGGGGTTGGAGGCGCCGAAGCGCTTGAGCACCGCCAGGAAGGAGGGCACCTGGGCGGCCGCTATCTGCTCCAGGATCCTGCGCATCGCCTCCTCTTCGCCGTCTGGAACCACGAACTGATACTGGAGGAAGCCTCGGGGGCCGTAGATGCGGTTCCATCCCCCCACCCCGTCGAGCGGGTGGAAAAAGGTGGGGATCTTCTGTATCTCGCCTTCACGCAGCCGTGGCGCCTTCCGGAACCACATTTCGTTGAAAATGCGCACGGAGGCGTTGTTCAGGAGTCCCCCCGGCAGCCAGGGGGGAGCCGATGCTATGGGCTTGGCCTGGTAGTTGAGAGGGTCCTCGGCCGTCGCACCTCGTAGGTCGCCGACCTTGGCGTGATCCCCCCGAGTGAGGACGGAGCGGCCCATGGCGTGGCCGCGGGCCAGGCAGTCGATCCAGGCGACCGAGTAGCGGAATTTGTGGTCGCTGCCCACCATGGTGGACATAAGTGAGTCCAGATCGTCCACGCGGCGCGTTTCGACCCGCATGTAAGCGGTCTCCACCGGGATCATGCGAAAGCGGGCGCTGGTGATAATGCCCGTGAGCCCCATCCCGCCGGCGGTGGCCCAGAACAGCTCCGGGTCGTCGTCACGCGAGACCTGCATTGTCCCGGTCGGAGTCAGCAGCTCGAAGCTATCGACATGGTTGGAGAAGGTGCCTTCCAGGTGGTGATTCTTGCCGTGTATGTCCGCTGCAACGGCCCCGCCCACGGTCACGTAGCGAGTGCCCGGTGTCACGGGGACGAACCATCCCTTGGGAACGTAAGCGGAGAGTATCGAGTCAAGAGAGGCGCCTCCGCCGGCTCGCAGGATGCCGCCCTCCTCCAGCGTCGATGAGGCGACTTCGTCCTGCTGGGTGACCACGCGCCCTCCGCCGATCTGGGCCGCGTCGCCGTAGGCGCGTCCGAGACCCCGGGCAATTGTGCCCGGGCGCACGAAGACGTCCGCCCCGGCCGGGGTGCCGTCCAGCTCGACCACTTCGGAAACGACGGGCTGGGTTCTTCCCCAGCCTCTCAGCAGCTCGGTTCTCTGCACTGTGCACTCTCCATGCCTAAGGCCGACTGCAGGGGGTGGGCACCCGGAGCCCACAGCGCGGGAGGCGATTCTAAAAGGTTCGACAATGGAGCCTAACGCGCCTGGTCGCGCAGCTACGGCCAGGGTTGCTATCTGCCCAGCCGGGGAAGGTACAGCCCGATCATTATTAGCAGCGCCCAGATCGCCCCAACGGCCTGGATGGGCCTATTGTGCAGGATCACGTCCTCGGGGGTCCCTGCGTTGCCAAGGTCCGCCTGCAGAGCATACAGCAGGATCGCGACCACAAACGGGACGGTGGAGAGCTGTATGTAGATGTAGCCGCTCGTCACGCGGAATCCCTCGAAGGCCCAGAGCCCGTATCCGGCTATCGCCACCGCCGAGGAGAGCGAGCGCACGTAATTCAAGAACGTGTGCGAGTAGGTCCCAAGCACCGCGCGGTGCTCTGCCGCGAGGTCGCCCGCCTCCTGGGTCTCTCCGTAACGCTTGCCCGAGACCATGAAAAGGGAGCCGAAGGCGGCGACCGTGAGGAACCAGACCGATATGGGAAGACCGGTGGCCAAGGCGCCGGCGATGGCGCGTAGGAGGAAGCCGAGTGCGACGATGCAGATGTCGATGACCGGCTGATTTTTCAGCCCCATGCTGTAACCCAGTGTCATCACGATGTAGGCGCCCAGGGCCAGGGCGAACTGCGTGTTGAGCAAGATGGCGAGCGCTGCTCCGATCACCAGCAGGGAAAGCCCCGCCAGAATGGCCGCCCTTGGCGATATCCAGCCTGCGGCGACCGGACGAAGGCGCTTCTGGGGATGGTGGCGGTCGCTGTCGGCGTCGCGCGCGTCGTTGATCATGTAAAGGCCGGAGGCCGAAAGCGAGAAGATCACTGCCGCGGCAATAGTGGGGAAGAGGTAATGCGGGTCGAAGAGCTTCCCGGCGGCGGCGGTGGACGAAAAGACCAAAACGTTCTTCAGCCACTGCTTGGGCCTCGCCAGGCGGAGGAAGGCCACGGCCGGCGAGGGCCGGGAATGCTTGGAGGGGGTGCGGGGGGGACCGCCCAATGCCGGATCCCGATCGTCTATCGCTTCCATCTTTGCCATAGCCTATTCGCCTAGGGACCTTTGGAAGGAGGGCACGTGGAGGTGCGCAAGGCGCCGATCGGAGGCGGCCTCTGGCTTGGCCTGCTCCTTCCGATGGATGCAGATGAGCTATACAGGTTGATATCGAGTTCGGCACGTCACCTCTCGCCGTATCTGCCCTGGGTGGAACAAGTGCGCTCGGTGGACGACGAGCGCGCCTTCCTGCGTGACGCGGTTGGCAGGATGGCCGATGGGCTCGCCTACACGGTGGGCATCTGGGAGGGGGAGAGCCTGGCCGGGCTCGCCTCCCTGGAGATGGACCAGGAGAACAATTCGGCCGAGCTCGGGTATTACCTGGGGTCGGCCTTCACCGGGCGTGGTTATATGACCGCCGCCGCCTCCGAGGTGGTCTCTTGGGGCTTTTCCAGTCTTGGCCTGGCCCGGGTGGAGGCACAGGTGGCGGTGGGCAATCAGCGCTCACGGGCGGTCTGCGTGCGCATGGGCATGAGGTTCGAGGGAGTCGCTCGCGGGGCCATCCGCTTGCATGGGCGCTACCTGGACCGCGAAACCTACGCGGCGGTCGCCGGAGAATGGGAGGTGCCG
>JAKAOC010000401.1 GCA_021823385.1 Actinomycetes bacterium | reverse complement strand
TGGCTCCGGGCGCGGTCACCGGATCTGCCGAACCTGCTTCCATCGCCGCGCGGGGCGCGGTCACCGGATCGAGTGACGGTTCGCGCTAGTCTCTCGGCCATGCTCGCCCCACCTTGGTGGCGCAAATCGAATGTAGTGATCGCCGCCATCGTTGCGCTGGGTCTCGCCCTGGGGATGGGAGCAGGTCTCGTGCTGGCTACCAAGGGAGCGAAACGGTCGGCAGCGGAAACCACCCCGATCGCGTCCCCGGCCAATGCTTCGTCCACCAGCCTTTCGTTGGGCCCCCCGTGCCCGCTGAGCGGAGTCTCGACCCGGCGTGGGACGGTTCCCCAACGCCCCGCCGTCGCCATCAAGGTGGACAATTACCCCGACGCCCGCCCCCAGTCGGGCCTCGACAAGGCAGACGTGGTCTTCGAAGAGCCGGTTGAGGGCGGGATCACCCGCCTGGTTGCCGTCTTCCAGTGCAACCAGGCGCCGTTGATCGGACCGATCCGTTCTGCACGGGAACCCGACGTGGCGATCATCGACGAGCTGTCCCGGCCGATCTTCGTCCACGTGGGTGGGATCGACCCGATCATCGCTCTTATAAACTCGGCGAACGACGACAACCTAGACTGCTGCCAGTCATCCATTATCGAGCACGTGCCCGGGCGCTACGCGCCTTTTGATACCTATACATCGACCAGCGCGATATGGGGCCTTTACCCCGCCCGGAAGACGCCTCCTTCCCCGATATTCACATACTCGCGGTCTGTGTCCGGCGTCGGAGCCATCACCGCATCGGCGCGGATCCCTTTTTCATCGACCAACGACAATACGTGGCAGTGGAACCCGGCAGCCGGCCAGTGGATGCTGTCGATCGGTGGCACTGCCGCAACCCTCCTGGGCGGGGGTCAGATCGGGGTGACCAACGTGGTGATCATGACCGTTGACACGTGGACCGGGCCTTGGGTGGAGAACTCCGAGGGCGCCCACGAGGTGGAGGTCGACCCGACCAGCGGAGGTCCGGTCGAGGTACTTCGCAACGGCGTATCTATTTCGGGGACCTGGTCGCGCTCGTCGATCTCCCAACCGGCTCGGCTCGAAGGCTCCGATGGTACTCCTATCACTCTTGCGCCGGGAGAGACTTGGGTCGAGATGGTGCCGTCCGGCATACCGGTGACCACAACCCCCTGAGGGCCACCCGGGGTCAGCCCGCTCGGTCAACGTGCGATCCCGATTCAATTCGATTCAGCGTTCGCGGTAGGAACCCCGGTAGCGTCATAAGAGCCCGATATCTCATCCTCGGACGAGCCGATAGATCGTGAAGAACACTCCGAAGGCGACCAAGAACCACCCGAACGCCTTCCGCAACGTCGGTCCTTCGACACGGTGCGCCAGGCGGCTACCCACCGCGCTCCCCGGCAACAAGCCAATGGCGAACTCACCGGCAAGCGTCCAGTTGATGTGACCAAGGGCCCAGTGGGTCGCCAGCGTCGGAATCGCCAGCACCGCGATCACTACCAGGCTGGTGCCGACGGCCTGACGCATGCGGAGCCCGAAGACCAAGAGGTAGAGCGGCACGAGCAGGAACCCGCCACCGTTGGCCAACAGGCCGGTGAACACACCGACGCCGGCGGTGCTGGCGACCAGGAGCTGCCGATTCTCACGCCGCTTGGCGCCGGCGTCGCGGGCCACCTGCTCGATCGGCCGCAGGACGCGTAGGCCCACGATGACGAGGACGACCCCGGACGCGAGCAGCAGGGCCGAGCCCCCGACGAGGCGCGACAACCATGCTCCCAGGATCGTCCCGGGGACGCCGCCGAGCATCGACCACCCGGCGGCGCGTGGGCGGGCTTCCTTCGACCGGACATAGGGGACCGCACCCACGGCAGCAGCAGGGATCGTGGCGGGCAAGGGCGAGGCGACGGCGATCAGCCCCGGGGCACCGAGCAACGCCAGCACGGGCGTGGCCACCGAAGAACCACCGACGCCGAACAGGCCCATGGACAACCCGACCGCCGCGCCGGCGACGATGATGAGGGGCCAGGGCGCCACGGCGCCATTATCGCATAGCTGCCAGTCGATGGAACCGTCGGCGTAGACCGTGTCCTGTCGCTTCACGTCAAATCCTCCGCCAAGGCCCAGACCTCCGGTAGTGCGGCCATCGTTTGAGGTCAAGGTTTCGGGTTGATTCGGTAGGTTATTGGGCGCCGGTCGCCGGTGGGGTGGGGTGGTGTTGAGTTGTTGGGCCAGGAGCTGGCCAACACGAGTCTTCCATCGCTCGTCGATAACGAGCTCCGAGGGGTCTGCCTCCCGCTTGCCCGGAGGTCCGCCACTTTTCGGCTCTCCGCCCCAATCCGTGGGTGAGCTGACCTGGGGAAATGGAGCGCACGGCCTCTCCCGCCTATGTTTCTGGCTGTTCAATGCTGGATTCACAGGCAGGAGAAACACGTGCGTTACGCGAGACTATGGCAAAGGCTGCTCGGAATCGAGCGGGTGGTGATCGAGCAGGTCTTTTTCGACGAGGACGCCGACTGTCTGGTGGCAGCGGTTCGTGCCCGGAAAGGGGCCGGAAAGCTCCGATGCGGGATCTGTGCCCGTCGCTGTGGGCGCTATGACCGCGGTGAGGGACTACGACGGTGGCGGACTCTGGACCTCGGCGTGATGAAGGCATTCCTCGAGGCCGAGGCTCCGAGGGTGAACTGCCCCGAGCACGGACCGACGGTTGTCCAGGTCCCCTGGGCTCGTCATGGTGCCGGCCATACCCGAGTCTTCGACGACCAGGTGGCCTGGCTGGTGACCCATACATCCAAGAGTGCGGTGACCGAACTCATGCGCGTGGCATGGCGAACAGTCGGAGCGATCGCCTCGCGCGTGGTCGCCGATGCACGGGCACTCAATGATCCCTTCGACGGATTACGCAGGATCGGAATCGACGAGATCAGCTATCGGCGCGGCCACAAGTACCTGACTGTCGTCGTCGACCACGATTCGGGCCGTCTTATCTGGGCAGCACCGGGGCGTGACAAGGCAACCTTGGAGAAGTTCTTCGACCTGCTCGGAAAAGAGCGATCCGGACTGATAAGGCTGGTTTCTGCCGATGCTGCCGAATGGATTGCCACCGTTGTCGGCGAGCGTTGCAAGAAGGCCACGCTATGCGCCGATCCCTTCCACATGGTCGCCTGGGCCACCAAGGCATTGGATGAGGAGCGCCGAGCGCTATGGCGGAATGCGAAGACTTCAGCAGCGCCAAACGAACTCGCGCGTATCAAAGGCTGCCGCTATGCCTTGTTGAAGAATCCGGAACACCTT
>JAKAOC010000400.1 GCA_021823385.1 Actinomycetes bacterium | reverse complement strand
AACCGCAGTGCTCGCCACTAAGCACGGCAAGCTGCCTCTCATCGCTCCACCGATGGAACAAGCCGTCGGGCTACGGGTCGAAGCAGTCGCCGTCGACACCGATGCTCTCGGCACCTTCACCGGCGACATCCCCCGCCAGGGGCCGCCGCTCGACACTGCGATTGCAAAGGCGCGCCTCGGGATGAACGCAGCCGGCCGTCCCCTCGGCTTTGCCTCCGAGGGAAGCATCGGTCCCGACCCGGCCATGCCATTCGTCCACTCCGACCGGGAGATCGTCGTCCTGGTGGACGATGAAAACGGGATCGTCGTATGGGAGAGCCACTCGAGCTGGTCCATCGTCGCCAGCTCGACGTGCGTTACCCCAGATGAGGACCTCGGACCGTTCCTCTCCCAAGCATGCTTCCCAGAGCACCAGCTCATCGTCCGGCCGAACAGCGGAGTGGTCGACCCTATCCATAAGGGGATCTCCCGCCTCGATGATCTGACGGCTGCCGTAGCCGAGTGCGCCGCTGCTGCCGCCGACGGCCTGGCCCGTGTCGAGACTGATCTGCGAGCTCATGCCTGCCCATCACGCCGCGCCGTTATCGCCTCCGCCGCCGAACGCCTTGCGAACCGGATCGCCAGCCGCTGCCCCGCCTGCGGCGCGCCAGGCTGGGGACGAGTAGATGTCCTCGTCGGCATTCCCTGCGCCT
Source organism: Actinomycetes bacterium (assembly GCA_021823385.1). Next base: position 2,602 of record JAKAOC010000400.1, on the reverse strand, counting down.
GGTGTGGGACGGAAGTGCCTCGACCGCGAGCGGAGATCGACGGCTGTGTCGCCTGCGATCACCGCCAGACGCGCTCCATCGTTTCCGCTGAGGATCGCGCGGACCCGGGCGAATGCCCCTACTGCAACCCGTAGCAGAAGAAGAGAAGCAGGCTCTGTGCGATGTTCATGGCCGACCGCCAACAGGTTTAGGAGGTTCCCGGTAGCTTCGGTCGCGTCGAATCGGTGAGACAGCAAGCGCGCGATCATGTGGGGTCACAGGCGTTGCGCTATCCCCGACGCAGCTGCACGAGGACATTCGTGCCAGTGCGCCAAACGTGCCCCGCCGCCGTAACCCAAGCGCGCAGCTGCCAGATCCGATGCGGACCCCGGCAACACGCCCTGCGCCTCCGAGGAGCCGGTAACTCCGATTCAAGCTCAGGGAGAGCTCGCATTCCGGGGCTCCTCTCGTACGGCGCAGCCCCAGCTGCTCGGAGAACTGAACCTCGAGCAGTTCGTTGAGAACTATCTCCACGACGCTTCTGATCAAGTCGTCACCGGAGACGTCTATGCCGGCAATTGGGTAGTCTTAGCTTTAGCGGCCATGGCATCCCTCCTTGGAGGATCTGGGTATGTGGTCAACTCCCTCGATACCATGGCCGCCGCTCACGCGGCGGCGAAATCTGCACAAGATTCGGGACACAACTCGGTACACAACTCCGCTCAACAAGCCGGTTGTGGTACTACAATGCCCCACATGGTACCTGGCGAGCAGGGCAACTGGGCGGCGCAGCTGCGGCGAGGGGCGGCCGAGGCCTGCGTCCTGTCACTGCTGCGGGGACAGGAGCGATACGGCTTCGAACTGGCCCGGGCACTAACCGACAACGGGCTCGTTGCCAGCGAGGGAACCATCTACCCGCTCTTGGCCCGCCTGCGTCAGCAGGGCTTGGTCGAGACGAGCTGGCGAGAGTCGACCGAAGGCCCGCCGCGCCGCTACTACTGGCTCACCGAGGATGGGCAGATCGCGCTGGCGTCGTTCGTCGACCAGTGGAAGGTGTTCCGGGTCGCGGTCGACCGCATGCTGCGGAGCGGGCAGGCGTGAGACGCAGAGCGCCGGCAGACCGGCTCATCGCTCGGTATCTCGCTGACCTCGACCGGGCCCTTGGGACGCTGCCCCATGGTCGACGACGTCAGATCGTCGACGAGATCAGCCGCCACATCGCCGAGGGCCGATCCGACCTCGACCACGACCACGAGGACCTCGTCGCGACCAAGGCGCTCCTTGAGCGCGTGGGCGACCCGCGCACCATCGCTGCAGAAGCCGGTGCCTATGCGCCCGAGACTCGACCGAGCCGCTGGACCGACCGGCTCGCGCCCTGGCTCCTCCTCTTGGGCGCCTTGATCTTCGGCGTCGGATGGCTGGTGGGCGTGGTCCTCCTATGGGCGTCGCCCACTTGGCGCACGAGAGACAAGCTGCTCGGAACCTTCGTGTTCCCCGGTGGCCTTGCCTTCGCGTTCACGCTTCTTTCGCTCCCGGCTTCTTCGCGCTCGTGCGCTGGCAGCGCACCGGCCGGACACCGGATTGTCTTTCACTGCACGACCTCGGGACTCGTGCTGCCGTTCCCCTTCGGGATCCTCATGCTGATCGCGGTGGTGGTGGCACCGATCCTCACCGTGGTACACCTCGAGCGTGTTCGGCGCCGGAGCGAGACTGACAGGTGGGTTCCTGCGAACCAGTGAGCGCCTCAGCCGTCCTTACGGGTCCTCGGGCAAACGGGCTCTTGCGCTTTGAGCGGGGTGGCCCATGGAACACGATCCCTGGCAGCAGAAGGGCCGGTGCACTCGCACCGGCCCTGACCTGCGTTTTACTTGGTGGCGGGGGCAGGATTTGAACCTGCGACCTTCGGGTTATGAGACGTATCCGGCCTGTCTGGCCCGTTATCTTGACTGATCTCCAATAGTCCAGATTTGGCATCTGACCTGGGTATATGTGAGTAGCTGCCCGGCTGACCTCGGATGCCGTTCCGGCTGATCCAGGACCCATCCATGGGATTTTCATGGGATGCCCGGTCGGCCGTCACGGACGCCGAATCCGCCGTTTTCGACCTTCGGGTTCTGCGGGTCGCCTCTCGCGCGGCCGCTCCGGTGCCGGTGGGATTCCGTGGGATGAGGGAGGAGAGGGTGCCTCGACGGCGCCCGCTCCTGCTCCTGTGGCTTCGGGCCGGTGGGTGTACTCCCTCGGCGGGACGCCTCCGGCCTCAAGCCGTGCGAGGAGGACTGCATCCTCTCTCGGGCCTCCGCCATGGCCAAGGGTGTGCGTCACCTCCATGAATCCACACTCATTGGAGGGCACCACGATGGCCCCGACAACCTCACTCCACTCTTTCTTCCGCGCTCTCACCGGACGGTCTCGCCGGACGGCGTCGCACCCGGACGCTGTTCCGGAGGCAGCGCTCCACCTGCCCCGGCGGATCGACGACCCCGCATCGGCTGCGTGTGTTGGCAGCGGCATAAAATTGACCCGCTTTCAGCGGAATAAGAATGACCCGCCCTCCAGATCTCGCTACCTTGCTGGTGTGTATCCATAACCAGGAGGTAACGCCGATGCTGAAAGGCAGGCCATT
>JAKAOC010000399.1 GCA_021823385.1 Actinomycetes bacterium | reverse complement strand
TGGCACCTCTTGGATCCGGAGGTTTCAGCCTGGCGCTATGGTGGCGATCCTGACCCGAAGCTCTTGCTGGAGCTGGTCGGATTCCGCGAGGTGATCGAACCGGCGCTGGCGGCGGCCGCGGCACTCCAGGCGAGCCCGGCCGACGTGGAGGAGCTGCGAGAGATCGCGGCCGCAATGCGCGACGCCGGAACGAATCCCTCCGCCCTGATACCCGCGGATGCCGCTTTGCACCGAGCCGTTGCGCTAGTCGCCGGGAACAGCCTGATGTACTCGGCGTTCGCGGCTCTTGAGCCTGGAATGGGGGAGCTGAGGCGCATCGCCGCCGAGTCGAAGCTACGGGGGCCAGGCCATACCGAGGATCATCAGCTGCTGGTAGACGCGATCGCGGCCGGCCAGGCGGAGGATGCAAAAGAGACCATGACGCGGATCGTGCAGGCATCCCGCCTCGAGGTCATGGAGTTCTTCGACCGGAATCACGAGGGCCGGCTGCGCAGCGGAGCGCGTGACCGTAACGCGTAGAGGACGCGCACTGCTGCGTGCGCGGGGAGCATTTCACCACAGGGGGGCAATTGAAGCTGCCGAGCCAAATCGAAATCGTCGAAGTCGGGCCACGCGATGGCCTGCAAAGCCTCGCACAGCGGTATCCGTCGGAGATCAAGAACGAAATGATCGATGCGCTTGCCGCGACTGGGTTCTCTCGGATCGAGGCAACCAGTTTCATGCGACCGGAGATGGTGCCCCAGCTTTCCGATGCCGAAGCGGTATGGTCCGGCCTGCGGGAGCGTCCGGGTTGTACATTCCGCGCGCTGGTGGCGAACCGGCGAGGCATGGAGCGCGCCCTTGCCGCGGGTGTCCAGGAAGTCGTGCTCTTGGCCACAGCGAGCGAGCGTTACGTGCAGCTGAATCAAAACACCAGCGTTGCGGGCAATCTCGCTGCGCTCGAGAGCGCCGTGGAAGCAGCCCAGGGCCGGCCAGTTCACCTCGTCGGGGCCATCGCGATGTCGATATTCTGCGCGTATGAAGGGCCTGTTGCCCTCGACCGCACCCTGTCGATAGTTCGGCGCTATTGGGAGATGGGCGTGAAAGAGGTGTCGCTGGCGACCAGCACCGGGGTGGAGGGACCGGCCGAGGTCTATCGCCTGGTGGCAGGGGCGCTGGACGCCTTGCCGGACCTCAAGGTCGGCGTGCACCTGCACAACGCCAACGGAATGGCGCTGGCAAACGCGATGGCCGCCATGCAGGCCGGTGCGATGGCCCTCGAGGGCTCGATCGGCGGCATCGGTGGAGGGATTCGGCTTCCAGGCGGCGAGCAAGATCATGGAAATGTTGCCACTGAAGACTTGGTGCATCTCTGTTCTGAGCTCGAAGTGGAGACGGGGGTAAATCTCCCTGAGCTCCTGGAGGCGTCAAAGAAGATCGAAGCGATGCTCGGGATACCGTTCAGGTCGTACGCGTCTCGCGGTGCGACGAAGGAAGGCCTGATGGCCAGTGCCCGAGTGGCCGGTTGGGAAGGGAAGTAAGTGATGGTCGAATTTCAGGGCGCCGCGAATCCTCCGGAAAAGCCACTGGATGGTATCCGGGTGCTGGACCTTTCAAACCTCTTGGCAGGCCCGTCCATGGCGATGCATCTGGCTGACTTCGGCGCGGACGTCATCAAGGTGGAGCAGCCGGGGCGTGGAGACGAGCTCAGGCGGTGGGGGCTATCCAAGAATGGAACGCCGCTCATGTTCAAGCTTGTTAACCGGAACAAGAGGGCTATCACTGCCAACCTCAGGGTTCCGGAAGGCCAGGAGATCGTTCGCCGCCTCGCTGCGACTGCGGACGTGGTGATAGAGAACTTTCGCCCCGGCACGCTCGAACGATGGGGGCTCGGCTACGAGCAGCTTTCGGCGACCAATCCGCGGCTGGTGATGGTGCGGGTGACGGGTTATGGGCAGACCGGCCCGTCTTCTCAGCGGCGTGGTTTCGGCACGATCGTGGAGGGGATTAGTGGCCTTGCGGCTCTGACGGGAATGCCCGGGGGGCCACCCTTGCTGCCGTCGTTCGGACTCGGCGATGCCAGCACCGCTATCTTTGGAGCCTATGCCGCAATGCTGGGACTGTTCTACGCGCAGAGAACGGGTAAGGGTCAGTATGTCGATCTCGCGCTCTACGACGGTCTACTCATGCTGCTCGGCTCGCACATCATTGACTACGACCAGCTGGGTGTGGTGCCGCCGCGCCTAGGTAGCCGCACGGCTTTTGTCGCGCCCCGCAACATCTATCCGACAGGCGACGGCGAGTGGGTTGTGATCGCAGGATCCACTCAGAAGACGTTTCTTGCCATTCTCGACGCTCTCGATCTACGGGAACTGGGAGAGGATCCCCGTTTCGCGACCAATGCGGACCGGCTGGTAAACGTAGAGGCGCTGGACGAACTGATTAGCGAGCGGCTGATGCAAATGCCCCAGTCCGAAGTGCTGAAGCGACTAGAGGATTCGGGTGCAGCTGTTGGACCCATCTACGACGTCACGGATGTGCTCGAGGATCCTCAGATGAAGTATCGCCAGGCGGTTGTCGAGGTGGACGATCCAGCACTTGGACCGACTCGGATGCAGAATGTGGCTGTAAGGCTTTCAGCGACGCCCGGAGAGGTGCGTTGGGCGGGGCCGGACATGGGAGCACACAATACCGAAGTTCTGGAAAAGGAGCTTGGCTATTCCGCCGACGAGATCCAGGACATGCGCTCCCGGGGGGTCATCTGACTGCGCCGGAGCGCCGGCGGCGAGTGCGCAATGCCCGTGCCTCGAGAGCAACGCTGATTTGGGCTCTCCGTCTGGCGACATGACCCAATTCGGGGCGGCGCCTCGTACTTCACCACTGCGGGAATGGTCCCAAATATGCTCCGCATGCCCGCCGGTTGGATTCCAAGAGGGGTGTGGCTCCGTGACCAATGACCCTTCATAAATCACAGCCGCCGCTCTAAAAAAGCGAAAGGAGAGTGGAGCACTCGGTCCGAGGATGGCATGGCCATGAAGCGCACGCGGCCTGGCAATCGAGGATATTGGGCACGAGGTGGCACCGTCCTGGTGCTGATCGGCGTGCTTGCACTGGGATGTGGCACTTCAAACGCTGGGCAGCCGAAAAAGTCAGCGAGCGGCTCGGCCGGCGAACGTACGACCACCACGGTGGTCAAGCCGGTCACTACCACGGTGACAGTCACAACCTGGACGACGAGCACGACAACCGCTGCACCGTCGACCTCTCTCCCGACAGCCGGCCCGGGGATTCAGGCTGAGATCTCGGTATACGGCAGCCAGCTGATCCATAAC
>JAKAOC010000398.1 GCA_021823385.1 Actinomycetes bacterium | reverse complement strand
GTGGGAGACGATGCGCCGCTGCATCACTTCGCCGAGGTCGGAGACCATGAGCTCCGGCGAGCTCGGCTTGTTCTCGGCGCTCCAAAGGCCACCCAGCACGTACGGGCGGTTGATGTCGCCGTTGGCAAAGGCGCAAAGGACCTCGGTGCCGACCTCCGGCAGGAAGACGGTACCGCTCTCCTCGCCCACCGACGGCTGGACCACCGGCACCCAGTCACTCTGGTGCGACGGATCGAGCCAGAGAAAGCTCACCTGTACACGCCCCTGCATCTCGGGATCGGCAAGGGAGGTGACCACCCCGGGAGCGACGCCGACCATCTGGCGCTGCAGCTGTGCCACGTCGGAGCCCACCAGGTCGATGAGCGACGAGCCCGCCCTTCCGGAAAGCGAAAAGTCCACCTGATATCCGAACTCGGGAGAGACTGAATGGGTTGCCTCCGTGATCAGGTAGGCGCCGTCGAAGGGCATGCCGGCCATTGCCACACGAGCGATGTCCCCCGCCACCAGGTTCGCGTCCCCCTGGCAGGTCCCATGCATTTGGTAGGCCAGTCCCGCCAGGTAATCGGCGATCGACTCCGCATAGAGCTCGGCCGAAGACTCCGATGTGAAGGAGGGGTCGGAGACCACCATCTGCTCCACTCCGCCCAGTTGCGCCAGCTCCGCATTGGGCGCGGACGGCAAAGCCGAATCGGTCTCGAGCACGCCCACGCCCTCGGCGGGCGCCTCCTCTTGCACGGACCAGCCGCGAACGTTGATCTCCTGGGCCTGGGCGGCAGCGGAGACCCTTCCGGTGAAGCGGACCAGGTTCTTGCCCAGAACCAGCAGGTTGGGAACCATGGGCTCGTCGTAGCTGGCGTACGGCTCGGGCCCCTCCTCGGCCGGCGTGGGAGGCGTGAAGAAGAACTTCCCGCCGCTCATATAGGCGATGTACCCAACCCTCTTGGCGAGAAATTGGATGTAGCTCCAGTCGTCGATGGCGGGCTTGACGATGACCGGATGGAGATCATCGGTCGGCGTGATCATCCCCGGGGTGATCTCCGCCTCGTCTATGATCATGCCCACCATCTCCGAACTGGTCATGTCTCGCGAGACTCGCGGCGAGGTGTTCATGGTCAGTTTGTGGGCACCGTCAACCGCGCGCACCACCAGGCGCGAGCCGGTGCCGACGGAGTAGTCCAGTTCGAGCGCGCTGATGCTTCCTTGAAAGAGTGGAAGCAGCGGATCGAGGCGCCCGGGCAGGTTGACCTTCAAAACGGCGCCGATGTCGAAGCCGCCCATGGCGATCTGGCTGGCCCCCTTGTAGGAGAACGCAAGCGCAGCCGAACCCGGGGAGACGAGCGAGGTGAAGACCTCGGTCGAGACGAGAGCGGCCGACACCGCGGGATCGAGAGGTGCGCCTTCGATCGTGATCTCCGGGACGGTGGACGTCCGCTGAGTGCCTGGGCGAGAGCTCAACACCATCTCCTAGCCGAGGAGGCGAGCATCGGCCGCCTCCGGTATCAGGAGTTCGCGCCCCGGGGTAAGCCTCTCCGGGTCGTCAATGCGGTTCACCTCGGCTATGGCCCGCCAAAGGTTGGGGTCCTTCCAATAGCGGTACGCGATGCCAGCCAGAGTGTCTCCTGCTTCGACGCGATGCGCGCGCTGCGGGCTCGGGGTCCCTGAGGTCGGGTTCTGCCGGGCCACCGACTCGGGCACCTCGGTGAGGCCGATGTTGGCAGTGGCCCTGAGCGGGGTGCCCGTCGTCGAGAAGAGGCCGACCTCCACACTGACGCTGGACACGTAGGCCTTGAACAAGACGTTGGCTCCCCAGCCGAAGCGCACATACGGGGGCCGGGGCTTCCCCTCGGCCACGGATTCCGGCGTCGGGTCGCAGCATTTCATGAGGAAGTCGATCTCGGGCTGGATGGAGCCGTTGATGGGGTTCCACGAGTCATCCATGAAGACCTGCAGCCTGAGCGACCTCGCCCCGGGGCCGAGGAAGCTGGACTCGGGAGCCTCACCCGCTGACGCCTGCGGGGCCGACGCCCAGTGCGAGTCCTTCTCGATCGTGTAGGAAAGCGGGTTGAACTTGAAGACGAAGGTATTGCCGGACACCGCGGTCATCTGCGACGCCGACAACGCAAGCTGCTTCATGCTCGGGGCCTCGGTCTCGTCGAGAGACAGGTAGGCCTGGCTGATACCGAGCTTTCCCTCTATCAACGACATTACGCCCATTCAGGCCTCCTCTCGGGTTGGAAGGATTTCAACGCGACCCCATCAAAGACTCGAAAGCATCGAGTTGGAGCGGCTTACGCCTGCGCCCACTTCGGCACCCATCGGGAGGATCCCGCGGTATGCGAATTCCAGCGTCTCCATGGCCACCTCCGGTGAGGAGATGTCGTAGTTCGGCCCGGTCCAGGAAATGGGCAGCACTCCCTCCAGTGACCAGCTGACCAGCTCGCTCTTGTCCGGATTGAGAGCCTTCAGGACGCCGACGCGCCCCATGTTGTCGCCGAAGGAATGCATCCAGGAGATGAACTTCTTCGACAGCGGCGAGAGCGGCCTCGAGAGCTTCAGGTTGGAGTAGCGGATGCGGCCCGGGAACACGTGCATGAACTCGCCTTGGCTCGCCGTCTGGCGTATCTCGTGGTCGTTGGTGATGCTGAATCCCTCCATGCGTGTGAACTGGCCAAAGTCCATGCCCTCCACCTCGAAGGTGAAATAGATGCTTACGGTGAACTCGCCTACGTCTGCCATCGAAACTCCTAGTCCTTGAAGAACCGGTTGATACGGCCGTTCCGGTCCGACTCCCAGCGCAGCTGGTTCTTGAAACGGTGCAGGAATTCGCGGTAAAGCCGGTTCACCTCCTGCTCGGGAATGCGCATCTCGCTCTGGCCCGGGGCGCTGTTGGAGGTGATCGTGTCGTCGGTGCCCGAAGCGAGGCCGGAATCCAAATGCTGGGTGGACGCCCCGCCTGCCGGCGCACCTGCGCCCGCCATCATGCTCGCCACCGGCGAGACGATGCGCTGTGGCGCGGGGCGCGCCGCTGAAGACCCGTTAGAGATCACCTGCGGCATGGAGGGACGAACCGCCCCGGACTGCTCCGTCTGGCCGGCACTCCTTAGGGCACTCCTCGGCCGGCCGGGCGCCGCCGGGCCCGCACCGACCGGACCCGCCGCGACGGTCGCCGCGGCGATCCTCGCGACCACCAGCGCACGAGGCGGCAGCGCCGCGCCAGGGGCGGCCGGCGCCACTGAGCCCGGAGTGCGCAAAGCGGGGGGCGAGGTGGGACCGGGGGCCGCGAGCACGGCCGGCGAGCGCTCCACACTGCGCCGCACCGTCTC
>JAKAOC010000397.1 GCA_021823385.1 Actinomycetes bacterium | reverse complement strand
GGCCAAGAACCCCCGCATCTGGCTCCTGGACGAGCCTCATTCCAGCCTGGATGCGGCCGGTCGGGACCTTCTCGACAAGCTGATCGTGGAGGCAACCAAGCGTGGCGCCATCGCCTTCGTCGCCACCCATGAGGCCGAAGCCGGCCGGGCCGGAGGACGCGTGCTGGAAATGGTGGGCGGGACCGTGCGGGCAGGGGCGCGGGAAGCTTCGCCCGGTGACGAAGGGCCAGCCTCGGAGGTCCCGGAGTGATCCGGCGGGCGTGGGCGGTGGCTCGCAAGGACATGTTGATCGAGGTCCACTCCAAGGTGGCGCTCAACCAGGTAATCCCTTTCGCCTTGGCTGTCCTTCTCACCTTCGGCTTTGCGCTGGACACCCGGAACCAGCTGCTGGCCGAGATAGCGCCTGGCCTCTTCTGGGTGGTAGTCCTCTTCAGCTCGCTCTATTTGATCTCGCGTTCGTTCAGAGTCGAGCGGGAGAACGCCGCCATGGAGGGTCTCGTCCTCTACGGAATCGACCCGATGGCGATCTTTTTCGGAAAGCTTGCCGCGCTGGCGCTGCAGATGTTCGTGCTGGAAGCGGTTGCGGCGGCCGGGATCGTGATCCTTTTCAACCCTCCGGTCGGCTCCCTGGGGCTCTTGGCAATATCTGCGGTGGCGGCTACCCTTGCAATAGGGTCGATCGGCCTGGTTTACGGTGCACTCTCCAGTAGCGAGCAGAGTGGTGAAAGCCTCCTGCCTCTCTTGGTGATACCCGTGCTCGCGCCGATCGTGATCTCCGCCGCCAAGTGCTGGAGCGATGCAGAGAGCACCGGGGCGGGGATCTATGACCCCTGGCTGAAGATTGTTGCAATCTTCAGCGCCGTATTCTTGGCGGTGGGTGCGGCCGCTTTCGGCCCCGCCATGGAGGATTGAACTGAGTTGACGACGACCTTGGTGCGCAAGGCTGTTGGCGTGACGTCCCTGGCGCTGGTCGCCGCGACGGTGGTGATGGGCCTTTTCGTCACCCCGCCGGACGTGGTCCAGGGAAACCTGGCCCGCCTTCTTTATGTACATCCCCCCGTTGCCTGGGTCGCGTATCTGGCTTACGGGGTCACCTCGATCGCCTCCGGGCTGTATCTCTGGCGACCGACACGCTCCCTCAAATGGGACCGGATTGCGGTGGCCTCGGCGGAAGTGGGCGTCGTCTTCACGGGCCTCACCCTGGTGACCGGGTCGATATGGGGGAGGCCGGCCTGGGGCGTTTGGTGGACCTGGGATGCCAGGCTCACCACCACGGCCATCCTCTTCGTCCTCTACCTCGGGTACCTCGCCCTCCGGCGCATCCCTCTCAGCCCCGAGACCAGGGCCAAGCGTTCCGCGGTCGCCGCGCTGATCGCCTTTATCGACGTGCCGATCGTGCACGAGTCGGTGGTGTGGTGGCGGACGCTGCACCAGGGGGCCACGGTGGCCACCCTGGGCGCCAGCACCAAGGTGCACGGCATCATGGCCTGGACCTTGCTGCTCGGATTCATCGCCTTCACCATGGTCTACATCTGGATGGCGATGGTGCGATACCGGGTGGAGACGATGTCCGCCGAGATCGAGGCGCACCAGCTCGAGGCCTGGGAGGCCGAGCGGATGGCTGAGGCCGACACTTCCGACGCCGCCATCGGCAGGCTGCTGGACCCGGGGACCCGCGCGCGCGATGAGGTTCCGACGGACCAGGGGGTGGCGCCAAGATGAACCCCTACGTGACGGCCGGCTACTCCGCCGTGCTGGTGACGCTCGCTGTTTACGCGGCATGGCTGGTGATCAAGTCGGCCCGGCTGCGCCGTGCCATCCAGAAGGCGGGCTCCACCGAGGCGGGCGGGCGTGCTTGACGAGTCCCGCATAGGCGGCCTGCTCGACGGTGGCCCTAAACCGTCGGTTCCGCGGCGCAGGAAGCGTCTGCGCGTCTGGCTTCCGATCCTGGTGATCGCGGCGGCGCTGGGCTTTTTGATCGCCAAGGGCCTTGGCAACTCGCTGGTGTACTTCCGCACCGTGGACGAGGCGCTGGCCATGAAGGCCACCCTGGGAACCAGCACCTTCCGGCTGGAGGGAGTGGTCAAGCCCCACACCGTGACAACGAATGCTTCGGGAGGGGTCGATTTCGAGGTGATCGGCCAGGACGGCCGGACCATCGCCGTTCACGACACCGCCAATCCCCCCGAACTCTTCCAGCCCAACCTGCCAGTGGTGCTGGTGGGGCACTTCCAGGGAAGTTACTTCCTCTCCGACCAGATCATGGTCAAGCATTCCGCCAACTACATCGCCGCGCACCCCAACCGGGTTGCGACGGTGAACGGAAAGAAGCTGTGAACGCGCTTCTGGGTACCGTTGGGCTCGTAGTGTCCCTTGCCGGGGCGCTGGCGGGCATTGCGCAATACGCATGGGGCATCCGGCGGCGGAGCGGGACGGCCATCCACGCAGCGGGGGGCTTCGTGGTGCTGGTTGCGGCGGGGGCGCTGCTTTCCACCTTTGCCATGCAAAGGGCGCTGCTGACCCATGACTTCTCAATCGCCTACGTGGCCGAGAACTCCTCCCGGGAGACCCCTCTGCTGTATCAGATCACCGGGATGTGGTCCTCCCTGGCGGGCTCCATCCTCCTCTGGGCGCTGGTCCTCTCGCTCTATCTGGCATTGGTGCTCTACAGGTCGCGCAAACGTGAGCCAGACCGCTCACTGGCCTGGACCATGCTGGTCGGACTGGTGGTGGCGGCCTACTTCTTCGCCCTCATGCTGCATTCGGCGAACCCCTTCATCACCTTGGCGCACGTGCCCGCGGACGGGCAGGGACCGAACCCGCTCCTCCAGGACTACCCCTTGGTGGCCTTCCATCCCCCCATGCTCTACCTGGGCTATGTTGGTTTCACCGTCCCCTTCGCCTTCGGCATCTCCTCGCTTATCACCGGCCGCACCGATCAGGACTTCGCGCGCGAGACGCGCTACTGGGCCCTGGTTGCATGGGTCTTTCTGACGGTGGGCATCTTCCTTGGCGCATGGTGGTCGTACCGGGTGCTGGGATGGGGCGGCTATTGGGCCTGGGATCCGGTGGAGAACTCCGCCTTTTTGCCTTGGCTCTGCGGCACCGCCTATATCCATTCGGCACTCTCCGCCAAGCGGGGCGGGAACCTGCGCATCTGGAATATCTCCCTTTTGATCTCCACCTTTTCGCTCACCATCCTGGGAACCTTTTTCACGCGCTCGGGAGTGCTGCAGAGCGTTCACGCCTTTTCCGGCTCAAAGCTGGGCCCGGACCTGATCGTCTTCTTCGCCGTGGTGACTCTGGCCTCCCTCGTGCTGATCGCCTGGAGA
>JAKAOC010000396.1 GCA_021823385.1 Actinomycetes bacterium | reverse complement strand
CTTCTTGTCGAGAATTGCGTCCGCCGCTACCCTGACAAGGGTCTCGGTCGCCGGGGTGCCGGTAGAGATTTCGGTTTTCAAACAGCCTCCGCAAGTCGTTGAGCCTGCTCCAATTCTACCAGGGGCTCCCGCCCGCATATCACTCCGGGCTGCTGATCTGGGAACCCTCCAAATACAGGCCGGACCTGTGTATGAAGTCGATCGTCTCCCTCGTCAGCAGGAAGTCGAGGGGGCGGTTTTCCCGCACCCGTGCCCTGATGTCGGTGGAGGAGATGTCTATCGCCGGCACCTCGACAAAAAGAGTCCTCCAACCCGCCAGCTCCTCTGCCGCCACACTGGTCCCCGGCCTGTTCACCACTATCAGGGTCACCATCTCCGAGAGCCGCTCGGAGCGCTCCCAGGACGCGAGGCCACGCGCCGCATCGGCGCCTACGATAAGGAATATCTCCGCCTCGGGGTAGCGCTCGCTCGTCTCACGCACGGTGTCGATGGTGTAGCTCTTCCCGCCTCGGCGAATCTCTATGTCGGAGGCCTCGAGCCCTTGAACGCCGTCGATGGAGGCTTTGAGCAGGGCAAAGCGCACCCAAGCCGGAGAGATCGCGCGCGTTCGTTCCTTCTGCCAGGGGACGTTCGCCACCACCATGAGGACCTTGTCCAGGGACGCTCCGTGCATGGCGTTGACCACCGCCACCAGGTGGCCGACGTGCACGGGGTCAAAGGTTCCCCCAAAGATTCCTATCCGCTTTGGGGCCGAGACTTCGTCCCGGGTGCTCAACGCCCCGCCAGCCTGGAGACGACCGGCGCGAAATCCTCGAGCTCGGCCTGGTGAACGACCCAGTAGGAGAAGCCGAAGCGCTCGCGGCGCGCCTCGATCGTCTCGGCCACCTGTTGGACATTGCCCGCCAACACGATGGGGACCTCAAGCGCCTCGTCGGCCGTCAGTCCGAAGGCGGGAGCCATCGAGGCCACCCAATCGCGCGCATCCGAAGACACTCTCGCTACGAAAGTCAGGCACTGCAGCTCGATGTCGCCGAAACGCTCGCCAGCCGCCTCTTTGACCCAGGCGATACGCCGATCGAATGCGTCCGGACCCACCTCGGCCACGAGCTCGGGACCTACAGCCCCGCTGGCCAGGTTGACGTTGACCCCGACCACGTCGGCAAGTCGGGCCGCAAGGTTCAGCATCTTGCGCCCGCCGCCGCCCACGATCAGCCGAGGCGGATGCGCCTGGCTGGTCGGCTGTAAGCGGGCGTCCGCCACACGGTAATGCCTCCCTTCGAAGGAGCAGCTCCGCTCGGCAAACAGCGCGCCGAGCATCTCGAGCGCCTCCTCGAGCCGGTCTATGCGCACGCCGGCCGAATCCATTGCCATCCCGCTCGCCTGATAGTCGGAGGTCATCCACCCGGCACCGAGGCCGAACTCCACGCGACCGTCGCTCAGCTCGTGCAGTGTCGCCAGCTCCTGGGCTAGCAGCAGTGGATGCCGGTAATCGTTGCAGAAAACCAGCCCGCCCAGGGATATCCTCTCTGTGGCCGCGGCCATCACGGCCAGAGCCGTGATCGGCGACCACTGGTCCGCGGAAAGATGGTCCGGAACGAAGACCGCCGAATAGCCAAGGTCCTCGGCTCGACGCGCGAGATCGGCCAGCTGCCGAGGGCTCTGCGTTAGCGTCGACACCTGGACGGCGAACCTGAATTGACGCACCGGCATTCACCCTTCCGAAGGTTTCCGCCTTATCCTATAAGTAACAGAGAAGCTGGACTCTTACAGGTCCGGCCCCGACCACGCCCAGCTGAGGTGGTGAGGGGGAACCCGCCGGCCGGCGAAGATGGAGACTTGACGTGTGGACACCGGATTCTTGGCGGGAGCTTCCCATCCTCCAGCAGCCGGAGTGGGAGGACCCGGGCCAGGTTGAGCTGGCTGAAAAGGAGCTCGCGGGGCTACCTCCGCTCGTCTATCCGGCCGAGATCCGAGACCTGTCACAGCAGCTTGCCGTGGCCGCAAAGGGTAAGGCCTTCGTACTTCAGGCCGGCGACTGCGCCGAGTCCTTTCATGACTACTCCGCCGACACGGTGCGAAACAAGCTCAAGGTCATCCTGCAGATGGCGGTCGTACTCACCTACTCCTCAGGCGTGCCCGTCATAAAGCTGGGACGCATCGCAGGTCAGTTCGCCAAGCCGCGCTCCTCCGCCACCGAGAATGTGATGGGGCAGATCCTGCCGGCTTTCCGCGGACACATCGTTCACGACGATGCCCCGACCCCCGACGCGCGCCGCCCCGACCCGCACCGGCTTATCCAGGCGTACTATCAGTCCGCGGCGACCCTCAACCTTCTCCGCGCGCTGACCAAGGGCGGCTTCAGCCACCTGTCCCAAGTTCACACGTGGAACCAGGAATTCGTCGCCACTTCGGAAGAAGGCCAGCGCTATGAGGCCGTGGCCTTCGAGATCGAGCGCGCCCTGAAGTTCATGGCGGCCTGCGGCATCGACCTCAATCAGGAGCAGCATCTGCGGGAGGTCAACTTTTGGACGTCGCACGAGGCGCTTCTGCTCGGCTACGACTCCCCCCTGACCCGCTATGACCGCCCGTCCGGCCAATACTACGACCTGAGCGCGCATTCCATCTGGATAGGCGAGAGGACCCGGGCGATAGGGCATGCCCACCTGGAGTTCGGCCGCGGGATCGCCAATCCCGTCGGGTGCAAGATCGGACCCACCACCACACCTTCGGAGATATTGGAGATCTGCGAAATACTCAACCCACATCGGATTCCGGGCAAGTTGACCCTGATCTCCAGAATGGGGGCCGAGCAGGTCGCATCGAAGCTTCCACCACTCGTCAAGGCGGTAACCGACGCGGGCCACCCGGTGGTGTGGTCGTGCGACCCGATGCACGGCAACACCTTCGTCTCCGAAAACGGCTTCAAGACCCGCAACCTCGAAGCGGTAATCGCCGAGGTGGCCGGCTTTTTCCGTGTGCACAGGAAGTTGGGAACCTGGCCCGGAGGAATACACGTCGAGCTGACTGGCGAGGATGTCACGGAATGTCTCGGCGGATCGCGCCAGGTGAGCGTCGAGGATCTCGATACCGCCTACAACACGATCTGTGACCCGCGGCTCAACGCGCGCCAATCGCTGGATCTCGCTTATCGCGTCGCAGAGATGCTGATCCAGAGTTGAAGCGGCCGAAGCCCGGCCGAGGGCACTAGGCGGGACGAATAGGACCCGGCCTGGAAATCCAAGCCGCCAGCGGACTTCGGCCAACTCGGCTGCCTGTGAAAACGCCGCACCCACGGCATCAGCGACCATGGTTGCAGGCCTGCCAATTTGAGATCGGAA
>JAKAOC010000395.1 GCA_021823385.1 Actinomycetes bacterium | reverse complement strand
CGAGTGGGCGGAACTCGTAGGAGCCGTCCAGCTTGGAGGTGAGGTCCGCCGATTCCTGGACCCAGGCAAGCGTCAGTCCGTCACTTGTGGGATAGCTGTACACCAGGGTATAGGAGGCGCTTCGGCCAAATGCGGCGGCCCGGAAGGCCACGCGTGCGGCACGTCCGCTGGAGTCGGTCTCCAATACTTCGACGCTCTTGACGTCCCCTGCCCACTCCGGATAGCGGGCGAAGTCGGTAACCGTGGCGAAGCACTCGGCCGGGCTCGCCGCCACGATGGCGGATTCAACGGTCTTTTCCATCCCCAACACCTCGACATCCGACCCGCCCCGCGGGTAACTCCTGCCGGGCATGCGGGCGGCCACCCGCTGCACGGTTCCAACCACTAGCAATTTAACCCAAGGCGGCTCGAAAAGCGCCCGCGCCGGGCCCGGTTGGGCCGGAAACCTCCGGCAAGTGGGCCCAGGCTAACTCAAAACAGGCCGAAATGGCTTCCGTAGCGCCGCGCAAGCAACTCGTAGTCGAACTCCTCTACCGCCCGCCTACGCGCCGCTCTGCCCATGGCCGCCAGTAATTCCGGCGACTGTGCCAGTTCCACTATCCGCCGCGCGACCGCGTAGGGGTCGCGCGGATCATCGATCACGTAGCCAGTTACGCCGTCCTCCACCGCTTCGGCCGAGCCTCCGGACCTCCCGGCCAGCTCTGCAACACCACATGCCGCCGCCTCCAGGAAGACGATGCCGAATCCCTCTTGCTCCAGGCCCATCCAACGGCTCCTGCACAGCATCGCAAAAAGGTCGGCGCCCTGATAGAGGGCGAGCATCGTCTCGGAGGGGACCCGACCCAGGAATTCGACGCTAGAGCCGGCCCGAGCCGCGACGCGCTCGAGACGAGTCCGGTCTCTGCCCTCTCCGGCGATCAGAAGGCGCAGGCCTGGCACCTCACGTCGCGCCAAGGCTTGTGCCTGGATTAGGACGTCCATGCCCTTGCGCGGCACCAGGCGCGATACCGAGGCAAGCAGGAACTCGCCATCTGCGATGCCCAGCCCCTGGCGGGCAGCCGACCTTGCGGAGGGATCGGGCGGGTGGAAACATGCCGAGTCGACACCCGGCTCGACCAAAGAGGTCCGCTCCAGCCGAAGCGAGGAACGCGACGCAAGGGAGTCCAGCGCCTCCACCGTGTAGTGGCTCCCCGCCACGACGCCCGCTGAGGAGCGAAGCACACTGGCCATAACGCCGCGCAGAATTGGCACGCTGGCGGGAATCACGGCCTCGGCCCCATGGACGACAAGCGTTGGTCGCACGGGGAGGCGGCGCGAAATCAGCCCAAGGGGCAGGGCCGGATCCAGAGCGACGCTTTCAGGTCCAATGGCTGAGAGCGCAGCCCTCAGTCGAGCTGCCAGACGGGGGGTGGGCGCCATAAAGCCCGTCCCGGTTCTCAGCACCTGAAAGGGCTGCGCAAAGTCGAAGTCGTGATCGCCCGGGTAGCTGGTGGTGATAACCGCAACCTGATCGGCGGGCAGGCGCCGATAGATCTCGTATAAGTAGCTTTGGATTCCACCGATCTTGGGCGGAAAGTCGTTGGTCACCAGCACGTGGCGGCGGGGGGTCCACAGCTCGGGCCTGAGCAGGCTTGGCGGTTCGGATTTCATCAGCTCATATATCGTACCCAGGAGCCCGGCTTGTCAAACTTCGGGCGAGCCAGCCAACCGGGCCAGCGATTGCGCGGCGGTCGCGGCCAGGACCGGGTTAGCGCAGTTGAGCCATGCCGAGAGTAGCGAGAGCGCCCCCTGAGCGGCCGGGCCATCGCCCAGATTTCCCAGCGCGGCCAGAGCATTCCGCTTCAGGACCGAGGGGTCACGCCCTGGCAGGTAGAGGTGTGAATAGTGCCCGAGAAGCTCAGCGTCTCCGGTTCGAAGGATCCCAGCCAGCTCCTCCAGTTGTGCCAGCGGGTCCGGCTCACCCTCGGCGTTGCGGCGGTTGTAGGGGCAAACTTCCTGACAAATGTCGCATCCGTATACGCGGACGCCCATCGCCGCGGCGATCTCCGCGGGCAGGAGGCCCGGCTTTTGCAGCTGCCAGGAGATGCAGCGCCGCGCATCCACGGCTCCCCCGGGCAGGATCGCTCCGGTCGGGCAGGCAGCCACGCAGGCCGTACAGCTCCCACATCCGATGAGCCGGCTCCTTGGAAGGGTGGGCGTCAGCATCGCGTCGGTGATAATGCTCCCGACCACCACCATCGATCCGTGGACCGGCACGCCGTATAGGGAGTTCTTCAGGTACCACCCTCCCCCGCCACGCACGGCCGGCTCCTTGTCCACCAGCGAGTTGGAGTCGGCAACCACTCGCGCAACATGCCCGGCCTCCTCTACAATCTCCGCCAGGCGCGCAAGGCGTCCGCGCAGCTCCGCATAGCTGTCTGCCCTTGCGTAGCGGGCCACAACCGACGGAGCTTGACCGAGAGACGAGCGTCCGTAGGGCCAGGCAGCCGAGATCACCGAGCGGGCACCGGGAAGCGTCGCCGCCGGGTCGGTGGAACGAGCGGGATTTCGATAAGTGAACTGCATCCCGTCTCGGAGGCCGGCCGCATCTCGCTGGGCCAGCAGCGCGGAGACGTTGCGGTAGGCCCTGGCCCGGGAGATGGAAAGGGCCACCAGGCCCTCGTGCCGGGCTCGCCGGGCCAGCTCTCTCTCCAAATCGCCGGCTCCGCTCACAGGGCCGGAGTCGTTCCGTCGTCTTGGGCGCGGGTGGAGCGCCCGGCGGGCCGGGAGCGCAGGCCCGCGGCCTTCAGACGGCGGAGGAGCTCACGCGGATCGGTGCGGGTAGCACCCATCGCCACGGCAACGGGGATCAGGTACTCAGGAATGTCGTAATGGTCACCCTGAAAGGCCCGCTCAGGGAATCCCAGCTGATAGGCGAAGTGGTGCAACTCGGCAACGGAGCTGTCCGAGATCATGTGGGCGTGCTTGACGCCCCTGAAGCTCCAGATCGGCGAATCGATCCAGATGGCCATTCAAGACTCAGTCGTACTTCTCGGTGTGCACGGCTTCGGGAGCCATTCCCAGCTCGACAAGGGTGCGTTCGGCGTCTTCGACCATCTCGGGCGGGCCGCAGATATAGGCGAGCCTCGCGCCGCACTCCTCCATCACCTGGGTGACCATCTCTTTGTCTATGCGGCGGTGGAACCGGGCACGGGTGTCGTGCGGGTCACGGGTGAAAGTGTGCGAAACGCTGAGCCAGTCGTGCTCAAACTCCAGGTCAGCAAGGTCGTCACCGTAGATCACGTACTCATGGCTCTTGGAGGAGTAGAGCAGATGCATGGCATGCGCTGACCCGACTGCCGCCTGATAG
>JAKAOC010000394.1 GCA_021823385.1 Actinomycetes bacterium | reverse complement strand
GCGCGCGCGGCGGACCTCCGGATTGTCGGAGCGGATCGCGGAGGAGATCACCACCGCGTCCACGGCACCAACGTTGTCGGCGCTATGGCCCAGGTGCAGCTCTACCCCGTACCCCGCCAGCCTCTCGTAGGCGGCGGAAACCTTCAGGTCGGAGCCCGTCACCCGTACGCCGCGCTCCGCGAGCACCATCGCTATGGCGCTCATTCCCGCACCGCCGATGCCGACTATGTGAACGCTCGTGATCCGCTCCGGTAGCCCGGGAGCCTGCGAGTCCGCTTCAGGGACCATCGATACTCCTATTTCTGTTCAGCCCGCAAAATGGCCGCCGAGGTAATCGGCAACTTCGGCCGCCGAATCCGCTTCGCGCTCCCAGGCGGCACCCGCCTGGCGCGTCTCGAAGGACGCCGCCTTGCGTCGAAGCTCGCCCAGAGCCCGCCGCAGCGAGGTGGCATCGCACCCCGCGTCGCCCAGCATCACCGCCGCCCCGCGCCCAGCCAGCCAGCTCGCATTCTTGGTCTGGTGATCTCCAGGAGAGCCGGGCAGCGGCACCAGCACGGCGGGAACCCCGAAGAAGTCGAGCTCCGCCACCGTGTTTGAGCCTGCACGGCACACGACGGCATCCGAGCAGGCCATGAAGGCGTAAAGGCGCTCTTCGTACCCGCGGGCCACCACCTTGATCTTGCCCTCGGTGGCCAGCCGGTCCAGGCGAGGCGAAAACTCCGCTTCGTCCCGGCGGCCCAGCACGACGAAATAGAGCGTTCCCTCCCCGGTCGCCCCAGCCGCATCCTCTTCGAGCATGCGCACGGCGGCCTCATTGATGCGGCGAGAACCCAGTGAGCCGCCGAAGACGCTCACCAGGCGCTGCACGCGGTCGGGGTCGAAGCCAAGGGAGGCGACAAGCTCACGGCGCATTGCCAAGTCCGGCTTGAACGAGACCACCGGCGCGCGCAAGGGCACGCCCGAGCCGGGCCGGTCTTCCTCGAACGAGCGAAAGGTCCGGGTGGCAAGGCGCGAGGCAAACCGGTTCGCCCGGCCCATAACCGAATTCGTCTCGACCACGACGATCGGAATCCACAGAGACCTGGCTGCGACCGCCGCGGCCAGGGAAATATAGCCACCGAAAACAACGACCGCAGCGGGATGCGTCTGTGAAAAGGAGGCGCGGAGCCTCAAGGTCGAGGCGGCGAGCCGCCACAGGGATTGCGCCAAGCGCACCGGATTGCGGCCCCGAACCCCGGATACATCCAGGTCGATGCGCGGATAGGGAAGCGTGGAAAAAATCTCCTGCTCCACTTTCCGGCGCGACGTCACAAAGGAAACCGCGGAAGGATCGACCCCACGCTCCACCAGCGCCTCGGCCACGGCCACCGCAGGGTAGATATGTCCGGCGGTGCCGGCTGCGGCAAAGACGTAACCCTTGGCCAATGCCTCTCCCTGTACAAGGTTCCGGTCGGGGGAACGTCCCCCACGCCTGGACAGCCTAAATGCCGCCCAGGCGTGGATGGCCGGGGCCGGTCAGCCCTGCAGCTCGGGGAAGTCCTCGTACCGGAACTCGGTCACCGGCTTCGCATCGCCGTCTGGATGGAGATCCTTTTCTCTGGAGCGCAACTCGACCCGTCGTATCTTGCCCGAGATGGTCTTGGGCAGCTCGTAGAATTCGAGGCGGCGAATCCGCTTGTGAGGCGAGAGCCGCTCCTTCGCGTAACCGAGAATGGAGAGTGCGGTCTCGCGGTTCGGCTCGACGCCTACCGCCAGGGCCACGTAGGCCTTGGGCACGGCCAGGCGGATGGGATCCGGCGAGGGGACCACAGCGGCCTCCACCACAGCCGGATGCTCGATCAGCACGCTTTCGAGCTCGAATGGCGAGATCCGGTAGTCCGACGCCTTGAAGACGTCGTCGGCCCTCCCGACGTAGGTGATGTAGCCGTCCTCGTCACGGGAGGCTACATCGCCGGTGTGGTAGAAGCCGCCCTTCATGGCCTCGGCGGCCAGCGTCTGGTCGCCCTTGTAACCCACCATCAGGCCGATAGGCCGGTCGGCGATCGGAAGGCAAATCTCGCCCTCCTCGCCGACTTGGCCCGATATCGGATCCACCAGGGCGATCTCGTAACCAGGAACCGGCCGTCCCATCGAGCCCGGCTTGAGGCGCTGTCCAGGAGTGTTCCCGACCTGCAGCGTCGTCTCGGTCTGGCCGTATCCGTCACGAATGGTCAGCCCCCAGGCCTTCGAGACCTGCTCGATTATCTCCGGGTTCAACGGCTCGCCAGCGCTCAGGGCCTCGTGCAAGGTGGCCGGCTTGGTTCCCAGGTCGGACTGGATGAGCATGCGCCAAACGGTGGGCGGCGCGCAAAACGTGTTCACCTGGCATTCGTCCATCTTGGCCAGCAGCGCCTCGGCGTTGAAGCGCGTGTAGTTGTAGACGTAGATGGTCGCCTCGGCATTCCACGGTGCGAACAGGCTGCTCCAAGCATGCTTGGCCCAACCCGGCGAGGAGATGTTCAGGTGGGTGTCACCGGGCGCGACTCCGATCCAATACATGGTCGAGAGATGGCCGACCGGGTAGGAGACCTGGGTGTGTTCCACCAACTTGGGACGCGATGTGGTTCCCGAGGTGAAGTAAAGCAGCAGAGGGTCTGTGGCCGCAGTCGGCCCGTCGGGAGTGAAGTCCGACGAAGCGGTGCCCGCCTCCTCGTAGTCGACCCAGCCTTCCACGGGCGCGCCGATCGCGATGCGCGTGTAGTCGCCGGGCACGCCATCGAATTTCGAGGTGTCCTTGGAGCTCACTATCACGTGCTTGGCGTTGCCCCTATCGATCCTGTCTTGCAGGTCCATGGGGGCGAGCGCGGGGGTCGCCGGGATGACGACGGCACCGAGCTTTATCGCCGCCAGTACCGTCTCCCAAAGCTCGATCTGATTGCCGAGCATCACGATGAAGCGGTCTCCGCGGCTGACTCCCAGGCCTCGCAGCCAGTTCGCAACCTGGTTGGAGCGCTTGGACATCTCCTGGAAGGAGAGCTTCGCCTCCCGGCCGTCCTCCTCCTGAATCCACACTGCGGGCCGGTCGTTGCCCACCGCGATGGCGTCGAACCAGTCGAGCGCCCAGTTGAAATTGTCCAGCTTGGGAGGGGTATACCCCTTGTAAGCGGTGGCGTAGTCTTCACGATGCTTCAGCAAATAGTCGCGCGCTTCGCGAAAGCGCCGCGTGGCCTCGTTCTCCTGACCCATTGCTCTCCTCCTTGCGGGCCTCAACGGCGCCGAGGGTGGCCAAGAGCACCCTCCCCCGGGGACGATTCCCCCTTTTTCCGCCCATTGCCCATGTTGAACAAGGGCGGCCTGACCCAGCGCCGACGCAA
>JAKAOC010000393.1 GCA_021823385.1 Actinomycetes bacterium | reverse complement strand
CTTGAGCGAGAGTGTCTCGTCCGCTCCCTCGAAGATGGAGAGCACTCTCGCATCGACGAAGTAGCGGCTCACGGGAAATTCCTCGGCGTATCCCATGCCGCCGTGGATCTGCAGCGCCTCTCTGGTCACCCATTCGGCGGCACGGCAGACGTAAGCCTTGACCATGGATGCCTCCAGCCCTCCGCTACCAGAGGCCATGAGGTCGGCCACGTGATAGGAGAATTGGCGGGCCGCCTGGATCGTGTAGGCCATCCGCCCGAGCTTGTACGCGGTGAGCTGATATTCGGCGATCGGCTGGCCGAAGACCTTGCGGTTCTCGGCGTACTCAACCGCAGCCTCGTAGGCGGCCTGCATCACGCCCAGGGCACGAGCCGCCGTCTGGATCCGGCCGTTCTCGAATCCCTCCATCTGAAGGTAGAAGCCTCTGCCGAGCCCGGCCTCTCCACCGACAAGCGCGTCGTCTGAAACGAACCAGTTCTCGATCGAGATCTCGTAGGAGTGCATGCCGCGATAGCCGATGGTCTCGATGGGCCGCCCCTCCATGCGTCCGGGCGTCCCGTTTCGCGGCTCCTGTTCCAGGACGAAGCCCTTACCGTCCGAGATGGGCTTGGGCACTACGAAGAGCGATAGGCCGCGGTGCGCCTTGGAGCGGTCAGGATCGGTGCGAGCCAGCACCATAAGGACCTGAGCACGAGCGGCGAAGGTGCACCAGGTTTTGACGCCGTTCAGGCGCCATCCGCCTTCGGTCCGGGTGGCGCTGGTGGTAAGCCCCGCGACGTCGGAGCCGAAGTCGGGCTCAGTGACCGCGACGGCCACCATTACCTCTCCGCTTGCCATCTTGGGAAGCCACTCCCGCTTTTGCTCTTCCGTGCCTCCGCGCAGGAGAGCCCTTGCCATGATCTCCGGCCGTGTGATCAGTGAGCCGGCCGAGGCGAGCGAGGCGCGGGAGAGCTCCTCGGTGGCGATCACCATGCCCGTGTAGTCCTTGTCGGTATCCGAGGCGAAGCCGCCGTAGGCCTCCGGGATGGAGAGGCCGAATCCGCCTAGTTCGGAAAGGCCGGAGATGATCTTCTCCGGGACATCGAGATTGTGGCGGTGTATCTCGTCGGCCAGCGGCCGAACCACGTCCTCGGCGAAGCGGTGGAAGGCATCGCGGACCATCTCCATCTCTTCGGAGAGGCCCCACGAGCCCCGGGCGGTCGCCAACGAGGCGACGAAGGCAGGGGAGTTGTAGCGGGCGACGAAGGCACGCAGCTCCTCGAGCTCCGCCCGCCCGATCCCGAAGTCGGATTCGCGGCCGAAAGCGCGGGCGGCCATGTCTCGTGCGGCATCGGCGATGAAAGCGAGCGAAAGCGCCTCCTCCACCTCTCCGGTTGCCGCGTAGGCGAGCGCCGCTTTGGAAGCGGTAACCGATGCGGCGACGTGGGCTAGATCGTAGGCGACGACCTGGTTGGAATCGATGTCACCCGCCTTGGCGAGCTCGGCGACAGCGGCGGCGACAATGCGCTCCGATGTCTCGACTACGGCAGCGGCGAGTTGCAGATCTTGCTCAGACATGGTTCAAGATCATATCGCAATTCACTAAGCGTTTGTTCAGTAACCGAGCGACCTAGGACACTGGCCCGTGACTGCACCGGGTGTGCCGGCCCTGGTTAGAGAACCTTGGCGATGGCGGTGAGGAGGGGCGGCAGGACGATCTGCTCGTCGGTCACCAGGGAATCGCTCATGGCCTCGAGATAATGCGCGACGGCTGAGTCGCCTATGCCGGCCGGGGACTCCACCCAGGCTTCGCGGATCTCGACACCAGGACCCGAAAGTAGCTCCAACACGGTCGCGCCGATGTCCGGGTCGGTTACGCCCGGCGCCTCCATGGAAAGTGGAGAGCGCCCGATGCGCCCGGCGCTTGTGATCGGCTCTTGAATGATCACCCAGCCGCCTGAACGGGTGGCGGCGACCATGCGCTCAACCACCAGTTCGGGCTCATGCACGGCAAGAAGAAGGAAGCGACAAAACGCCAGATCCACCGGCTCGGGCAGGGTGAGCTCCTCTGCGGCCTGAGTCAGTGCGATGACCTGGGAGAAGCGGGCGGCCCGCGTCGCGATCTGATTGCGGCGCACCGGGTCGATGTCGACCGCATATATACGTCCCCGCTCGCCGCAAAGTTCGGCCAGCGCCACCGAGACATCGCCACCACCCGCGCCGACGTCCACGCAGCGGAAGCCGGTCATGTCCCCGAGCCGTTCCAGAGCGGCCGCCAATGGTCTCCTGTACAGGTCGTCTCGCAACTCGTATGGGATGGGGATCGTCACGCGATCAGGCTAGCGTATGGGTCGTGAATGCAACCATCCTTCTCTGCGACGCCGCCGTTGTTTCCGAGGCCAAGCTTTTCGTGCTAGGCGGCGGCTGGAACCTGGTCGGCCCGGGGCCGACCCCGATGGCGATCGCTCTCAAGATCGACGTCGATTACGCCGCCGCTGCCGATGAACACCATTGGGAGCTCTTCCTGGAAGAATTGGACGGCTCGCCGGTGATTCTCGACACTCCCGAAGGCCCGCGTCCGGTCGAGGTTCGAGGCGACTTCCGTGTTGGCAGCCCCGAGGGGATTCCGGTGGGCGCCGACGTCAGCGTAAACATCGCCATCAACCTGGGGCCGCTGCCCCTCGAGCCCGGCAAGCGCTTCGTCTGGAAGCTCGCAATCAACGGTGCTTCCGAGGAGCACTGGTCGGCGAGCTTCTCCACCCGGGCCATGCCTGATCTGCGAGTGGTGGAGGCGTGAGGTGACCGTATACGAGCGCCCATTCGGTCGCTACTTCGAAGACTTCACTCCGGGTGACGTCTATCGCCACTGGCCGGGCAAGACGATCACGGAGGCGGATGACCACCTCTTCTGCATGATCACAATGAACCACCATCCGTTGCACACCAACGTCTACTTCGCTGAGCACGAGTCGGTCCACAAGAAGAACGTTGTGGTGGGAAACCTGGTCTACTCGCTGGTGCTGGGTATGTCGGTTCCGGATGTATCCGGGGCGGCGATCGCCAATCTCGAGATCGAATCGCTCGTGCACCGCTACCCGACCTTCCACGGCGACACGATCTATGCCGAGACAAGGGTGCTGGACCGGACCGAATCCAAGAGCAAGCCGGACCGCGGCATCGTCCTGGTGGAGACCAAGGGGATCAACCAGGACGGCAAGGAAGTTTGCTACTTCCGTCGCCGCGTCATGGTATGGAAGCGGGATTTCGCCCCCTCTCGCATGCGCCCCTACGGCGAGGAGATCTGGGCGGAGTCCTGAATTTCCTCCACAGGTCGGCATTATCGGCAGCCTTGTGAGGAAACTTTAGGAAAATTTTCACTT
>JAKAOC010000392.1 GCA_021823385.1 Actinomycetes bacterium | reverse complement strand
GGCGATAGCTGCCTTGGCCTGGGGCTGGTCAGCTCCGGCCGACTTCACCAGTCCGGCGGCGCCTCCGTCTATGCCCAGCGCCGTAGCCTGCCGGCCCAGGGCGGTGCCGGAGGCCTCCAACTCGACCGAGCCGGTGCCCGACCGGTCCGCCCGGGACGCGTCGATGTAGCTGTGGCCAAGCTCGGCTATCGAGTATCGGGAGCGCATGAGCCGGCCGCCGACGACAACGCCCGCGCCCACCCCGGTAGAGATGGTGACATACGCCATCGATTGCGCGCCCTTGCCTGCCCCTAGATGTGCCTCCCCGATGGCCGCCAGGTCGGCATCGTTCACCAGGATCGCCTCGGCCCCGATAGCGTTGCCGATAGCGGCCGCCGTCAGCCCGTCGATGAAGCCACGAGGAAGGTTCGGGGCATAGAGGAGTGTCTGGGAGTCGTAGTCGACTATCCCGGGCACCCCCGCCGCGGCGCGCTCTGCTTTGCCATGTGGGTCAACTGCCTTGACCAGCTGCCGTAGCCCGTCAGCTGGGCTGGAGAGGGTCTCGGTTGCAAGTGTCTCGTGTTTCAGCAGCTCGCCCTCTGCCGAGCAGAGCCCCATCCGGAAATGGGTGCCGCCTATGTCGATACCAATTATCTCGCCGCTCATCCGGGCCGACTCCTTTCGAGCGCAGCGCCGCTTCAGGCGCCGGGCGCCTTCTCCTGATGGCCGCCAAAGCCCTTGCGCATTGCGGACAAGATCTGGTTTGCGAAGTGATCGTGGTCGCGCGAGGCGAAGCGCGAGAAGAGCGCGTTGGAAAGAACCGGGGCCGGAACCCCCTCTTCGATGGCCGCGATGGCGGTCCAGCGCCCCTCGCCTGAATCTGAAACCACGCCCGAGTAGTCGTGCAGGTCACCCGAGCCGGCGAGCGCCTCGGCGGTCAAGTCCAGGAGCCAGGAGGAGATGACGCTCCCTCGCCTCCATACCTCCGTGACGTCGGCCAGGTCGAAGTCGTACTGGTAGTACTCGGGGTGTTCGAGCGGCGCTGTCTCCGCATCCGCTTCCCGGCCGACCTTGCCCGCGTTGGCATTGCGCAGGATGTTGAGCCCTTCGGCGAAGGAAGCCATCATGCCGTATTCGATCCCGTTGTGCACCATTTTCACGAAGTGCCCGCCTCCGCTGGGTCCACAATGTAGGAAGCCCTTCTCTGCGGGGGATGGGTCTCCGATGCGGCCGTCGGTGCGGGAAGCGGCATCAAACCCGGGGGCGACTGCCGAAAATATCGGCTCCAAGCGCTCGTAAGCCGGGGTGGCTCCACCAATCATGAGGCAATATCCCCTTGTCAGACCCCATATGCCGCCGCTGGTTCCGACGTCGAGGTAGTCGATGCCGGACTTTGCGAGGCTTTCGGACCGGCGTATGTCGTCCCGGTAGTAGCTGTTGCCCCCGTCGATTACCGCATCACCGGAGCTGAGCAGCGAGGCGAGTGAGGAGACGGCTTGCTCCGTGATCTCACCGGCGGGAAGCATCACCCAGACCGCCCGTGGTGCATCGAGTTTGGAGACCAGGTCAGCGAGCGAGTTCGCCACTTTCGCACCTTGCGTCTCGAGCTCCTTGCCGGGAGCCGGGTTGGTGTCGAAAACGACGCATTCGTGCCCGGCGGCCATTATCCGCTTCACCAGGTTGGATCCCATTCGGCCGAGGCCGACCATGCCGAGTTGCATCACCTCTCCCTCCCGCTCGGAACCCAAGCCTAGGCCCAGACCTGCAGATGAAGGGAGCGCCCATCTTCCGGCCTGCTCTTCCTTGACACCCTAAGGAGCCAAAGCTAGCCTGACCCTCGGTGTGCGACGACACGACAGGCCACGTCGAGGCAAGCTTTGGCAGTCCCCGTCAGGCGCCGGGGCCGGCTGCGGATCCCATTCATCTAGAGGCTGTAGACGAGGTTTCCGTCACGGTGCTGGTCGACAACTTCTACGACGCGTTGGTGGAAAGTGCGCCGGGTGTGAAGCGTCCGGGTTTCGGCGCCGGATTCGCCTATGCCAGGCAGTTCGAGGGAGGACGTACGCCGGTCGGCATGGTTGCGGAGCACGGCTTTTCGGCCGTTGTTTCCGTTCGCCGCGGAGCGGAGCGCTCGACAATCCTCTTCGACACCGGCCTCTCGCCGGATGCCATGGTGACTAACGCCGGCCGCCTGGGAGTGGACTTCGAGGACGTGCAGGCGGTCGTGCTGAGCCACGGCCACTTCGATCACGCCGGAGGCTTGGAGGGGCTGGCCCACCGCCGAGGCCGCAAGGCGATGCCGATGGTCATACATCCGCTCGTGTGGACCCGGCGCCGTCTCGCCATCCCCGGCGGGGACTTCGAGATGCCCACGTTGTCGCGCCGTGTCTTGCAGGAGGAGGGCTTCGAGGTCGTCGAACGGCGATTCCCATCGCTGGTAGCGGAGGCGGGAATCCTCATCACCGGGGAGGTCGATCGCACCACCGAGTTCGAGCACGGCATGCCGCCCGCTCACCAACACTGGGTGGGCACCGGATGGGAGCCCGACCCTCTCGTGCTGGATGACCAGGCCCTGGTCGTGAACGTGCGTGGACGCGGCTTGGTTGTCGTGACGGGATGCGGCCATGCAGGCGTCGTGAACATAGTGCGCCACGCCATGCGCCTGACCGGCGAAACCCGGTTGTCCGCCGTCTTTGGCGGTTTCCATTTAGGGGGCAGGGCCTTCGAGCCCAACATCGCGCCAACCGTAGAGCACCTGGCGGAGATCGGTGTCGAGCTGCTCGTGCCGGGCCATTGCACGGGGTGGCGTGCCCAGCACGCGCTGGCGGCCGCCTTCCCTGATGCGTGGGCGCAATCCAGTGCCGGCTCGTCGTTCACCTTGCAAGCTGCCGACCCGTCATAGGCTGCCCGGTCAAGCGTTTGGCGTTATGACAGCACGCCCCTCCAACTTGCCCTCCCGCATCAGCCGGTAGGCGCCGGCCGCCTGGTCGAGCGTGAAGCGCTGCACGTGCGATCTGATGAGGCCCGCCTGGGCAAGGGAGATGACCTCCATCAGCTCGGCCCGGGTGCCCCAAAAGGTGGTGGCCATCTCTACCTCGATGCGCGAGGTGAGGAAGCGGAACGGAGCGCTGCCTCCCGCGAGCCCGACCAGCGACAGGTCACCTCTGGTTCGTGCGACGCGCATCCCCAAGGCAATTGTCGAATCCGCGCCGACCAAGTCGATGACCGCCTCGGCACCTCGGCCGTGGGTAAGTTCCATGATTGCGGTGCCGGGGTTTTCATCCATGCTCACCGTCTCGTCTGCGCCAAGGCTCTTTGCGAGGGCTAGCGCTTCCTGCCGAGTGTCGACCACGATCACCTTTGCCGGGCTGACCGCTTTCAGGATTTGA
>JAKAOC010000391.1 GCA_021823385.1 Actinomycetes bacterium | reverse complement strand
GATCTCAGGTGCAGGTCCGACCCATCACGTGTTGAAAGAAGCCTCAAAAGGCCATCGAGGTAGTCGTGGCTCACAACCATTAACTTCGGCCCTCCTGCTGAGCATCTGAAGCAAATCCCGGCGTCGAGGTTGTCAATTCGACTATGAATCGGCGATATTGCGACTGGAAAATACTACTCCGGCAGGTTTACCACCGACAAGGTTTTCTATCTCTATCGAGCCGATGGGCCGCCTCCCGTCATACGGCTTGTCGCGCCGGAAACCACGCCGGTTGCCAGCCACGGGGTCATGTCGGCGGCAGGCGCGGGACGGTGGATATAGAAGCCCTGCGCCATGGAGCAGCCCAGCACGCGAAGGGCTTCCATGACCTCCTCCGTCTCCACTCCCTCGGCGACAGTTCCGATCGAGAGATCCTTGGCGAGATCAATTATCGCCCGCACAATGGCCCGGCCGTTTGCATCCCCCGCCATCGTCGTAACGAAGGAGGAGTCGATCTTGACCGTGGAAATTGGAAGGTGCTGAAGATACGTGAAGGAGGAATAGCCAGCCCCGAAATCGTCCACCGACACCGCCACGCCCATGGCGCGCAGCTGCTCGATCACCAGCCGGGAACGAGTGGGGTCGGCCATAACGGTGCTCTCGGTGATCTCCATTTCCAGCCACCGCGCATCGACGCCCGCTACGGTGAGTTCCCTTGCCACCATCCCCGGGAACTCCAAATCATGCAGATTCTTGGCCGAGGTGTTTACCGCCACGCCCACCTTGATTCCCCCTGCGTGCCACCGGGCGCACTGGGCGAGCGCCTCGCGTACCACCCAGGCGGTGAGTGGGCCCATCAACTCGGTCTGCTCCGCCAAGGGCATGAACTCCCCCGGTCCCACCAGACCGAGTCGTGGATGGTTCCACCGAAGCAGCGCCTCCACGCCTGCAACCCGATCGGTTGCCAGGTCGACCTTGGGCTGGTAAACGAGGTGGAGCTGGCTGGTCCCGATCGCCGAGCGCAGGTCGGCCAGAAGCGAGAAGCGTCCCGCGCTGAAGCGCTCGGATCCGCCTTGGTAGGTCGACACCCCCAGGCGCTGCCGCTTGGCGCCGAAGAGCGCGACGTCGCTGCGGGCGATCAGCTCGGAGGCCGTCGTGCCATGATCGGGGAACAGGGCCACCCCGATCGAGCCGGTCACGGCCACCGGGCAACCGCCGATCTCGAGCGGCCGCGCGATCTGTTGGCGCAGTCGAGCTCCGACCGCCTCGACCTCTTCGCGCGATCCCACCTGGTAGGCGGCGATGGCGAACTCATCACCCCCCAGGCGCCCGAGCAGGTCTGTAGGGCGCAGGCTTCCCTCCAGCCTTCCCGCCATAGCCCGCAGGGCCAGATCTCCAACGGCGGTTCCCAGAGTGGCGTTGACCTCTCCAAAACCGTCCAAGTCGATCAGGAAGATCGCGAAGCTGCCGCCTCGGCGCTCGGCCTCCGTGATAAGAGCCTCCACACCCCGCTCAAAACTGGTCCGGTTTGGAAGATTGGTGAGGGCGTCGACGCTGCGCAGGCGGCTGCCCTCCAGGGCGCGTTTGGCGCCGAACTGCACAGCGAGGGCCACCAGTACGGCCACGGGAACGAAAACGCCGCTCTTTTCTACCAGCGCCAGGACGAGGACGCCCAGTAGAAGCAGCACCGCCTCAGCGCCAAATACCTCAGCCGCCTCAGGCCCGAGGGCGAACCTGACCGAAACGCCCCGCAAGTAGGACCACCAGAGTGCGCGAAGCAGACCGGCGACCAGGGCCATGGCAAGTGCGGCTACCAGCTGCCCTGCCACCGAGGCACCGGTAGGAGATCCTCCCGCCAGGCCGGCTCCTGCTCCGAAGGCGGCAAGCACTCCCAGCCCGGCTGCCATGGTGATCAGCGTCGACGAAGCGGACATGAGCGCCGCAGTCGCCGGCCGCTTCCTTGCCAGGGCCAGAAGTGCCCTGACAACGGCGGCAACCAGCAGCAAACTCGCGGAGGGGGCGTAAAGGAGGAGCGCAAAGGCGAAGGCCCAGGATTCCGCCTCCAGCGGCCTTGCCCGGTCTGAGCGCTCCGCAAGCGCCCCGACCAGCTCCGAGATCACCAGGGACCCGAAGAGAAGCACCGAGATCCAGGCGTGGCTCCCCAGGCTTACTACGGGAGCGGATGCCGCTACGGCCGCGAGCGCGGCCAACGCCACGGCGGTGACTGCCACCGGGAGCTGACGACTCTTGAGATGCCGCGCCCGCCTGTTGTCCAAGCTTCGGCTCCGATCGAAACTCTGCCTACGGGCCCTAAAGCCCTTCGCATAGCGCACGGCGACGCCCCCCGAGGGCGGCAGCGCGCGCATAATTGCTAGCAGGATCTTACCGGAGTGTAATTACGTGACGCCAGGGATTTGGCGTATCAGGCCGAGGCGCCGCCGCCTGCCGCGATGGCTACGTAGAGCCGATCGCCCGAGGCGAGAGGGGAGATCTCCCCGTTTGCCACAACGCGCACGTCATAGATTCCGCCCGATACCAACCTCCCTGAGACGTTCAGGTTCAGCTGGCTGCCGTCATAGGAGAACGGCCCCTGCGAGATGACGATGGGCGGCCCCCCGGTGGTGCCGGCCGGGCACAGCAGCTCCATGGTCACGTGGTCGAGGTTCGAGCCGAATACCTGGAAGTCGCCCGAAACGGAGTAAGTGCTGGGCTGGGGGTTGACGACCTTGGTCACCTGCGGCGCGCTCCCCGCGGTAGAGCCTGGCGATGAGCAGGTGAAGGATGGTGCCGCAGTAGTGGGCGGCGGAGGCGGCGACGTCGTCGTAGGGGCGACGCTGGTGGTAGTGACCGGAACGGTCGTCGGCGTCACCGGCACCGTGGTCGATGGGGCCCGCGATGGCGCCGAGGCTGGTGAACTCGCCCCACCAACCGTGGTGGTGGCTCCGGCAGGGGCCGATGTGGAGGAGCGTTGAGTTTCCAAGCTGCGGGCACCGGTCAAAAGCGCCGCCACTACGACGGCTGCCCCGATACCAGCGCCTAATGCTTTAATCCTGGCGACCCTCAGGCCAATCATCTCCACTGCGACCGTTCGGCACCCTGCGAAGCCGTTCGAGGTCCAGCTTAGAGCAAATTTTCACGGAAAGTGAAAATTTTCCTAAAGTTTCCTCACAAGGCTGCCGATAATGCCGACCTGTGGAGGAAATTCAGGACTCCGCCCAGATGTCCTCGCCGTAGGGGCGCATGCGCGAGGGGGCGAAATCCCGCTTCCACACCATGACGCGGCGACGGAAGTAGCAGACTTCCTTGCCGTCCTGGTTGATCCCCTTGGTCTCCACCAGGACGATGCCGCGGTCCGGCTTGCTTTTGGATTCGGTCCGGTCCAGCACCCGTGTCTCGGCATAG
>JAKAOC010000390.1 GCA_021823385.1 Actinomycetes bacterium | reverse complement strand
TTGTGGTGGAATAAGATACTGAGCCTCAAGGCCGCGGAGGCACTCCAGACGCTGCGATTCGCCGAGTCGCAGGCCAAACCCTTAAATGCCGGCGAGTTTGTCGACGGCCACCTCCTCGACTGGCCTGAACTCGACGTCTTGGCGCCTCGCCCTGAACTCCGCCGCGCCGTGGTCGCATGCCACGACGATGCCGTCCGCTGGCTCGTTGATCGCAGCAAGCGTCTTGGCGCCCGTGATCCGGGGAGTCGCGGGTTGGGGCACCTGCCGGTCCCCGCTATCGCCGAGGAGGTCATCCGGCGGTTGGGTGTCTCGCCGGCTCGGGTGCGAGCAGCGGTTTTCATACTTGGCGTGCAGGAGCGGTGGTCTGCGCTCCCGCTCCCCGGTCTCCTTATCTGTTCGGCTTCTATCGCAATCGACGACCGCAAGATCTCCCCGCTACTTGAAGGTGCCTTCGTGTCGGGGACCGCCGCGGAGGAAGTCGTGGTCCCGGGCAGAACGGGGAAGACCCCTGTGCCCCCACTTTCGGTGATCAAAGAGCCAATCGTGGTGTGGGAGAGGGATGGGTTGTCGCTCACCTGTGAGCGCGTGATCCCGTACCGCGACGGATTCGAGATCGAGCTTTGGTGTCACGGCCTCGGTCCACCACCCGCCTCGGACGCGGCAGCAACTCGCCGTTGGCCAAAGCGGCAGTTCGCCGGTCTCCAGATCGGGGTCGGTTTCGCCGATGGGCGCGAGGAGTTCCTCGAAGACGTGCTCCGGCCGGACCAAGAAGGTTCGATCACGGTGAACGCCTTCGGTCGCCGAGGATCCGAAGGCGACCGGCTGTGGTTGTGGGTGATGCCCCTTCCTCCGCCGGGTGAGGTTCGCATGACACTCAAGTGGCCGACTTATGACATCGGTCCTGTCACCGTATCGTTTGACGGGGCGGATATGGGCCCGAGACATACCGCGTAGGGGAGGGTTCCGCAGCGCTTGCCGCCCGGTGGCGCCGCGCCGCTTCGGGCCTGGACCAACCCAAGACGCAGTTCAGCGACGTTCGGACGGGAGAAGATGCAGGCCACGCGGACGGAAACCCGATCTCCGCCCTATGACCACGCTCCCACGGCAATCGAGCAGGCCCCTGACCATGAGCAGTCCCGATGCGTGGCGCCGCCGCCCCTTTTTGTACAGGGCGGGTGAACGGCGCCGGGACCCGGCACGCGCTCCTGATTCGAGCCTCACGTTCGCTTGGCTTTGCCTTCAAGGTTCAGGGCGACCGCCGACCGGATCAGCTCGGCGAAGGCCGCCCTGTCGGGGGTCTCGCCCTCCCTGATGTCGATTGCACGCCTGACCTTGCCTTCCAGGCTGGAGTTGAAGAGGCCGGAGGGGTCCTCGAGGGAGGCTCC
Organism: Actinomycetes bacterium; assembly: GCA_021823385.1. Next base: position 2,002 of record JAKAOC010000390.1, on the reverse strand, counting down.
CTTGTGGAAAGTCAGCTTGACGACGCTCTTGTAGGTCTCGCCGGTGCAGATTCCACCTGCATGTGACCAGACCGGCACTCCAGGGCTGGAGGGCTTGACCCACTTCCATTCTTCGATCACCTCCGGGTCGGCCTCCATGATCACTTCCCGCACCCAGGCCAGGGTCGTGCCGCGCCAATCGCCAAGCTGGGCGATTGCGTTGTCGAGCTGCTTTGAGGCGTCGCTCCCACCGTCGGTCATCTTGGAACCTCTCCATGGCCGGCGCGACAGGCCCGGCGTTTAGATCAAGTCGCATTCTGCCGGTGCCGGGCGTGCTCCCGCTTCCGATCGCCGGAAATCCCTGCCTCTGGCCCGCCTCGGCGGGCTGGGGGCAGGTGTGAAGCCTAGTTCACCTGCCGTATGCGGACCAGGTTTCCCGCCGGGTCGCGGAATGCGCAATCGCGGACCCCGTAGGGCTGATCGATGGGTTCCTGGACCACCTCGGCGCCAGTCGCCTGGACCTGGTCGAAGGTGGCATCCAGGTCCGGCGAGCCCAGCATGATCCAGCCATAGGTGCCCTTGGCCATCATTTCGGCGATGGTGCGGCGCTCGTCCTCGGTGATGCCGGGGTCGAGGGCCGGCGGCGCCAGGAGTATGCAGGTGTCGGGCTGGTTGGCGGGGCCAACCGTGATCCAGCGCATGGCGCCTTGCCCTACGTCGGAACGCACCTCGAAACCGAGGGCGTCGCGATAGAAGGCCAGGGATGCCTCCGGATCGGTATGGGGCAGGGCACTTGTGTGAATGGTTATTTCCATGGGCGCCACGTTAGCCAAAGTGCTTATGCGGGCGCTTCTCGATTCCTGACTGGTCGGGACACTTGCTTGGCGAGACAGGAGGGCAGCCCCGGCGCCGTGCGAACCGCCTTACGCCTGTAGGCGCCCGGTGCTACGCCGACCAGCTCCGCGAAACGGGTGCTGAAGGTCCCGAGCGACGAATATCCCACCGCGAAGCAGACCTCGGTTACGCTCATGTCGCCTCGCTGCAGCAGGGCCATCGCCCGCTCGATGCGCCGAGTCATCAGGTAGCTGTAAGGCGATTCGCCGTAGGCGAGCCGGAACTGCCGGCTGAGGTGCCCGGCCGACATGTGGGCGCCTCGCGCGAGGGCCTCGACGTCAAGAGGCTTCGCGTACTCCCGGTCGATTCGGTCCCGCACTCGCCGCAGCCACGAAAGGTCGCTCAGTCCTCTTTCCGCCCCACCCCGGCGAACGGGCCGACCGGGGCGGCCAGGATCCTCGTCATGGGCCGCCCCCCATGCGGAGGAGCCCTTGTCACCGGGGTCCGCCCGCAGGCGCTCACAAGCGGTTAACCCGGTCCCGGTGTTGTCAAGTGCGTTAGCAAGGCTTATTTCCATGGACCGGAGCGCATCCAGGCGTTCGGCTACTGCCGCCTGCGCGGCTCGCAGCAGGGATTCACCCTTGGCCTTCCCGTCCGTGCAGAGAAGGGCGGCGATTTCCTTGAGCGGGAACCCCGCCCGCCGAGCGAGCGTTATGACCGCCAGCCGGTCCAGGGTTTCCGGCTCGTATTGGCGGCGGAGGCCGGATCTGCCCACGCTGTGTATGAGGCCCTGGCGCTCGTAGTAGTGCAGGGTCGAGGCGGGCAGGCCGGCTCGCGAGCACACTTCGCCGATGTCGATGAGGCCTGGCACAACCTCAACCATAGTTGAGGTTGCCGCTTGGGATCGGCGTTCAGCGGATGCGGCGGGCACCAAAGCGACCACCGCGAAGCGCGGGATTTGCAAATAGCACCTTCGCCCGCCCGGTGAGCCGCCACCTCGCCCCCCGGCCCCGGGTGCCCGTGTGGGTGCCGCAGAGCCCGCACGGGGAGGTGGAGCACCGTCTTCGGCGCCTGGTCGGAGCCATAGAATTTGACCAGCGACGAAGGGGCTGCAAATTGCTTATCTGCTACCTGGGGCCTGAAGGCACATCCGATCTGCGGGCGATCTCATTGCTGCGGACAGATCGGA
>JAKAOC010000389.1 GCA_021823385.1 Actinomycetes bacterium | reverse complement strand
ACACTCGGCCGCGACCTGGACGGGGCAATGGCCTACGTGTTCGGGCCGGTTCGAGTGGCCGCGTACCTGCTTCTGGCGGTTGTAAGCGTTTTCATGCTGCTGGATATGCGGGCGCGCCTTCCGCGCCGCTTCCGGCTCTCCTTCTCGCTCGGCCTTTGGGCGCTGGCAGCGGAGCTTGCCGGCTGGAGCGTGGCGGGCCGAGGGGCGACAATGGCCGCGCGGGGTGGGGCGCTGGGGCACTACACCTTCGCCGCGCTTGCTGCCGCTCTCTCTTCGGGAGGGGCGAAGCTGGTTGTGGTGCTGGCAATGCTGGCATTTTTCTTCGATGCGCTCGGTCATTCCCCGATCCGGCTGGTCCGCAGGCTGCGAGGGCCACTACTGGAGTCGTTGGCCGGCCGCCAAGCGCGACATGCCGCATCGCGCAGCCGACGTGCGATGGACGACGAGGATTTCGAGCAGGAGGCGACTCCCGCGTTCCTCGAACGTTTTTCGGAGCCGGGCTATGAACCGGGAGCCCCGAGCATTTCGGGCCCGGAGGTGGGCGGGGCCGCCGAGGCCGAGGATGCCGGCGGCGAAGAGCACTTCGCACCTGCCGCCCCGGACGGTGTGGAATCGGATGGCGCGGGGTCCGCGCCGCCAGCGCCTGTCAGGGGCAAGGTGGCCTGGAAGCTACCCGCTTCAACGCTTCTCAAGCGGTCGGTGAGCCGGTCGCTCGACAAGGACGAGCTTTGGCGGAGGGGAAAGGTGCTCTCGGAGGCCCTGGCCACCCACAAGGTGGAGACCTCCCTGGTGGGCATGACGGTCGGGCCCACCGTCACGCGCTACGAGCTTGAGCTCGGGTCTGGCGTGAAGGTGGCACGCGTCACCTCGCTTCATAAGGACATCGCCTACGCAATGGCAGCGGCCGACGTGCGCATACTCGCGCCGATCCCCGGTCGAAGCGCTATAGGTGTCGAGGTTCCCAACCACAAGCGGGTGGTGGTCGCCTTGGCGGATGTGCTGCTTTCACCCGAGGCCGACGCCAATACCCATCCCCTCGCCGTGGCGGCAGGGCGCGACATCTCCGGCAAGCCGGTGCTGATCAACCTGGCCGAGATGCCCCACATCCTCATCGCCGGCGCCACCGGGTCGGGCAAGTCCTCCTGCCTGAACTCGGTACTTACCTCGATCCTGATGCGCTCGACGCCTGAGCAGGTACGCCTGATCCTGGTAGATCCCAAGCGAGTGGAGCTCGGGCAATACAACGGCGTGCCTCACCTCCTGACCCCGGTGGTCACCAATCCCAAGAAGGCGGCGAATGCCTTGGCCTGGGCGGTGAAGGAGATGGAGCGCAGGTACGACATGCTCTCGGAGCTGGGCGCGCGCGACATCTACGGCTACAACCAGATCGTGGACAACATGGGCGGCGACGACCTTCCCGCGGAGCTGGCGGGTGAGGTGGAAGTTGAGTCCGGGCCGGCTCCACTCTTCGATGAAACCCCGGCGCCCCGCTTTTCGCGGCTTCCCTTCATCCTGGTCGTGGTAGACGAGTTGAACGACCTGATGATGGTCGCCGCCCGCGACGTCGAAGAGTCGATCTGCCGCATCGCCCAGATGGCTAGGGCGGTTGGCATCCACCTGGTGATCGCCACTCAGCGCCCAAGCGTTGACGTCATCACGGGCCTGATCAAGGCGAACATCCCTTCGCGAATGGCTTTTTCGGTCTCATCGCTCGCCGACTCGCGGGTCATCCTCGATCAGCCCGGTGCCGAGCGCCTGGTGGGCAAAGGGGACATGCTCTTTCTTGGCGCCTCGTCCTCCCATCCACAGCGCATTCAGTCGCCCTGGGTCTCCGAGGAGGAGGTTCGCAAGGTGGTGGCTTCCTGGGTGCGGCAGGGTAAGGCCAGCTATCTGGGCGAATTCAATACCAACGAAGCGCCGGCCGAAGCCGAGTCTCCACCCGAGGACGAGGACGAACTCTTCCCGGCGGCGATGGAGCTGGTCGTAAACTCTCAGCTCGGTTCCACCTCGATGCTGCAACGCAAGCTCAAGGTCGGATTCTCCCGGGCGGGGCGCTTGATGGATCTGCTCGAGCGCCACGGGGTCGTGGGTCCTCTGGAGGGATCCAAGCCCCGGGTCGTGCTCATGAGCAAGGAAGAGCTGGAGAATTACCTGGAGTCTCACGGCTGAGGAGGTCGTTGGCGCAGGCTGAGCCGGACCTCGAACCGGCGCCCGTGCCACCCATTAGCCTGTACCTGTCCGCCGGCGCCCGAGCCCTGGCTCGCGGCGAAGGCATCTCAGATCGCCCTGGAAATAGAACAAAAGGAAGACTGTCCATGCCGCGAAACGATTCCTGGCTGCCACGCGACCGAATGACCGGTCGGGGTGGCCATTACCGGCGCGAGAGCCGAGGCGGGCTGCGCAGAGCCGCCACCGTGATTGTGGTGGTCGTGGTCCTGGGACTGATCTTCTCGGTCATACAGCTTTTGCGAAAGCCGCCTGCTCCCACGGCTGCGATCTCGGTCCCGAGTTCTTCGGTTATACCGGGCGCCACGCCTTCGCTTCCCTGGCCGAGCCAGGGTGCCGCCGATATCGGGGTGTTGGGCATCGGTTCGATGGGCAACCACGGCCAGGCGGGGCCGATCGGCCTTGCCTCCGTGGCCAAGATGGTCACCGCCTTGGTGATCATGCACGATCATCCCCTAGCCCCTGGGAAGAATGGGCCCACGATCACCATCAGCGCCGCGGACGTGGCCACCTATCAGTCGATGCTGGCGGCTCAGGACTCGGTAATGGTCGTGACGCAGGGTGAGCAGATGAGCGAGTTCCAAGCGCTCCAAGCGCTCCTTATCCCCTCCGCCGACAACGTCGCCACATTGCTCGCTCAATGGGATGCGGGCTCGGTGAGCGCCTTCGTGGCCAAGATGAACGCGGAGGCAAAGTCGCTGGGCATGACCGGGACGGTTTACAAGGACCCCTCCGGCCTTGTTTCCGGCACTGTCGGCACGGCTCCCGACCAGCTCAAGGCCGCGGCCGCGGTGCTTGCCAACCCGCTACTGGCTCAGATCGTGGCCATGCCTCAGGCAACCCTGCCGGTGGCGGGCGTCGTTTACAACGTGAACGCCCTGGTCGGCCATGACGGGATCACCGGCGTCAAGACGGGCTCCACGCCTGCCGGAGGTAACTTCGCCTTCTCCGGTACCGTGTCGCTACCTTCCTCGAGCGCGCTCCCCTCGTCGATAACCAGCAACCCCACTATCATCGGCGTCATTCTCGGCCAGCAGGGTTACACGCCGCTTCCCACTGCGCTTTCGGCGGGGGAGACCCTGCTCAACGCCTTTCGCTCGGTGCCCAAGCTCTATCCGGTCCTGAAGGCGGGACAGACCGTTGCGGTCGTGAGCGCCCCTGGACAGGCGCCC
>JAKAOC010000004.1 GCA_021823385.1 Actinomycetes bacterium | reverse complement strand
CCGGCGTTGCCGGCTCCCTGCATGTTTGTCTCCAGGTTGTTCCTGGGGACACCTGTTGCCGCTCGATCTTGCTGGGAAGACCAGCAAGATCGAGGGCAGATATCCTAGAAAGCGGCTTATTCTCGCTCGCTCTCGAATTAGCCCGCGCAACCACCACGTGTCGATTGGCGCCGCGGGCCAGCGTGGAGGGCTGGAGCTCTAGTCGCCGCTGAAAGCTAGGGGCCTGCCATGCGACTGCGCAGCTTCCTGCCGATCGTTGCCGGCACCGGAAGTGGATCACCGCGGAACCAACCTCAAGCGGGCAACCCCTGGCTGCGGGAGAAAGAGCTTGACACTTATAGCCCCTCCAACCGACTCCAGCTCGTCCAGAGTTTCGGAGTCGAGATGGTCGTGGGCTTTCAGCTCCTTCCACTCTTCCTTGCTTGGCCATGCAGTTGAGCTATCGAGATGGCGTACGATATTTGAGTGCTCTTCGTCGATGCGGGAGACGTGGGCCAGGTAGCGAGCCGCCGCCAGTCCGGAGATGTTTACGTTGACTACCCGGTTGAGGCGGGGATCTCCACCCATCATGTCAGTGTTGATGGTTCCATTCCACAGCAGTACGTCAACCGTCCCATCCTCATGAGCGGTTGCGTTCGCGTTCACCGTGTGGGCATCGCCAGAGAGGCGGGTCTTTAGCACCCGCTCACCTTGGTGGGCAGCTAGATGCACGGCCCAGTAGCGCGGCTTGCGGAGGTTTCCCACGCTGAGAAGCCCGAAGCCGTCGTGGAAGAGCCGGGGTGGACGCCCGAGTTCCTCGAAGTGGTCGCTTACTACCCAGTATGAGAGGGCGTCGATCCTGCCATGAGAGGACTCGTAACCGGAGAGGATGAACGGAGCACCAGTCACTGCGTCATGAACCGGCCCGAAGTGGGTACTGCCGACGCCCCACTCGGTCCAGTAGATCGGGATCCCGCCGAAGCCGTGACGATCTAAGGCTGGGCGTATGTCGAGGGGAAGGTTTCCGTAGGTGTGGGTAGTGGCGAAGTCTAGGGGAACTCCGTTCTCGCGGGAGTATGCCGCCAGCGCCTCCACCCATTCGCCGGCGGCGCTGGATGGCCCGCCCACAAGCAGCGAAGGTTCGACATCCTTTAAGGCTCTCGCCGTCTCCTTGTAGAGCCGCAAGTAATCCTCTTTGGTACCCGACCAGAAGACGTCCAAGTTCGGCTCGTTCCAAACTTCGAAGGGCCAGGTGGCCACCTCCGCAAGGCCGTACCGCTCGACCAGGTGCGCAGCGAAGGTGTGCACCAGCAGATACCAATCTTCCCAGTTGGCCGGGGGAGATACGATTGCTTTGTAGGTAAACACGGTCTTCTCTGGGTCGCTGGCGATTTCCCGTGGCATGAAAGAGAGTTCGACCACCGGCCTGAGCCCGATCTCGAGGATCGCGTCGTAGACGGTGTCGATTTTGTCGAAGTTGAAGGTAAGTTTTCCGCTAGTCCGGCTTACCACCTCGAGGTCGTCGTGAAAAATTGCGTGAGCGCGGACCCAGCGAGTTTCAAGATCGTCGTGGGCACGCTTGAGCGCCTCGTAGAACTCGGCGCCAATATCATTGCCGTGCTCGTCCTCTCCGAGCAGTAGTTGCGATAGCCGTTCCGACCCCACCATATTCCATAACCGCTGGAGGCGGCCGATCTGGGTGTCGGCGGCAACGAATACGGAGACCGGATCGGCCACGGCCCCGGTGGTCATGCCGGTAGCGGCCGCCGACCACGCTTCGGGGATGGTCTTGGGGTCGGAGACCGCGGCGACGCGGAACGAGTAGCTTACGCCGTCGCTCACCCCGGTAACGGCAAACCAGTTATCCGGTACCGGCGGCACGTCGCTACCCCCATGGCGGAGTATGGAAGGAACGCCATCAGGTCCCGTCATCTCGATCAAGTAACCCGATGCCTCTGGAACCTGATCCCAGCGCAGGAAGATGTAGCCCGCACCGGACGTGGCGATCAGCGTTTTTGGGGGAGGAAGGGTTACGCTGGAGGCAAAAGAGTCCGATCGGTTTGCGATCCGGTGCTCCCAGTCGGTCCTAGCGTCGATGGCATCAGTCATTGATTCGTCCTTGGAGGTTGGCAGCCGCAGCTTGCACGTACTACTAGTTCGGTCGATAGGTAGACACTTTTGCGCGACGATCGCGGCTCCTGAAGCCGGGCAAAGAGGAGCGATACAGCCTGCTCGCCGAGTTCTCGCATCGGCTGTTTCACCGTGGTGAGCGGTGGATGAAGGTGCCTTGCCACCGCGATGTCGTCGAATCCGGTTATGGCGACGTCTTCGGGTACCCTCAGGGAGGAGTCTTGCAAGACTGTCAGGGCTCCGATTGCCATCTCGTCATTGCCGAAGACGATGGCCCTGGGCACTTCTCCCTGCTGAAGGAGGTGGCGCATCGCCTGTTTCCCGCCGACCTCGGTAAAGTTGCCCTCGGCCGCTGGGACCTCGGGGACCGGTAATCCCGCAGTCTGCATGGCTTCGCAAAAACCCAGAAAGCGCTCCGCCGAGTCGGGCGAGCCATGGGGACCTGCGACAAAGGCGAGGCTGGTGTAAGAGTGACGGTCGATCAAGTGGCTGGTGACATCGCGGACGCCGGTCCGGTTGTCCACCGATACCTGGTCATAAGAGCGGCTTCCCGGCTTGTTGGCCAGCAGTACCACCGGAACTGTCTTCGAAATCGTCGCGATCTCCTTGTCGGAGAGGCTTCGCGACATGATCACCAGCCCGTCGACCTTTCCGGCGACCGAATGGGCGAGGGACTTGCCCCCCGAAGCCTTTACCGCGGCGATCAGTACAGCCTGGCCCATGGAAGCGGCCGTCCTCTCGGCTCCTCGAATCACCTGGTCTACGTATAGCGGGGACTCCTCCTCCGCCGCCGCGGGCAACCCCAAATCGGGAAAGAGGAGGCCGACGATTCCGGCTCGCCTAGATGCCAATCCCTGCGCCGCTCCATTGGGAACCCAACCAAGTTCGGACGCGACTCGAAGAACCAGCTGCCGAGTTCTCGCGGAGCCAAAGCTCTCGTCCTGCATGACGCGTGAAACGGTAGTCGTCGAGACGCCACACCGTTTGGCGACTGCATAGATAGTCGGTCGGTCGCTCACGCCTAGATCCCCTCGCATTCCAGCTGAACGTATGTGTAACGCTTAACTATATCAGGCGGTGTTGTGTTGTCAAGAATCGCTACGTAGTGGGAATATAGCCTTCAGGTATTGTTAAGCGTTTTCGTAGTGTAGCGGGAGTTTACTGCCTGCTCACCTGGTGGTAACCATTTCTCCAGCTAAATGGCTTCGAAGCTCGACAACGTCTCGCGGCTGGTCGGCTCCACTCTGGGACGCGAGATTCAAGGCGGGCAACTTGAAAAGTTTTGGCGAGCTTCGGCCGTTGAAACGCGGGACGGGAACGGATGTGAAGCGATCCTCGGGTTGATTGCAGTTGCTACTGCGAACCTTTTGTGCGTGGAGAGCGCAGGAACCTGTTTAGCGTTCCTCTGCTTGGACGCTGAATCCGCGCCGTAATCGAAGCGGCGCCCGAATCGGTCATTTCTCCGACCGGCATCGCTTCCAAGGGGACCGCCTCCGGCCGTACCAAGCAAGGCAATATCGCAATCAGGCATGCGGCCGCCCAGTTCACCCCGAGCCGAAGCCGTATCCTGATTTCGACGGTCGAGCACCCAGCTACCGCCGCCCGGTGCACATCCCTCGAGGCGCCGGGATGCGTCGTTGCCCGGCTTTGGAGAAAGGGCTTTGGGCTTCTCAATTTGGGGGCCGCACTCGACCTTTCGGCGACAGCACAGCGTTCGTGAACGTGACACTAGCCTAGAACGAGTCCAAAGCGGTCAAGCCGTGGCTGGACTCGCCCGGCTACGGGGTATAGCGCTGCGCCCCTCCAAGCCGATACGGTTAAGGCGATCGGGACGATTTCGGTCTCGGTCTAGGCTCTCGAAGTCGATCTGCTGTCGATCGCCTGGGAGCCGATTTCCGTCGGGCCATTGTCCTTCGTTAAGCTCTGATTCTCCTGTCGTCAGTGGCTGCCGGAGTCGCCAGGCGCACTCCCCAGACGCCCGCTTGGCAAACACCCTGTCGCCGTCGTCTCCAACCATTCGGTACGGAGCTTCTTGACCAGACGTCCCGGAATGCTTGCCTGGGATCTGACTAGCGGGTTCCTGGGACCACCGATACCTTGACCAGGCGTTCTCCATGATCGCTGGCCACGACGCTCCGGTCGATACCTTCTTGAACGGCTGGGGATGCGAGGAGGACCTAATGGATTAGTGCTCTTGGCACGACACCCCTGCAGCCTTCTCCGCCTACCTCGTCGCTGACTGGAGCACGCTCTAGAGCTAGGGCTAGTGGCCCGGAGCCTGACGTACTCACCGCCCAGTGGCTTGGTTGAAAGCCTGCCTCACCAGTGGCTTGCCCTCAGTTCCATTAGGAGCGCTCCTGGATTGTTCTGGGCTGCTCCAGCGACGCGTCCAGAGTTCTTCGTGCCCAGTTGGGATGTTCGTTCCTTGTGGAGCATGTCCGCCGGGAAGTGCCGCCACGGCGGGTGTTCCTGCAGCGGCGGGAGAGAAGAGTAGTTCTCGGTCACGAAGGCGGCCGAGATCGCCAGCGGTGTCGGAGGGCCGGACCGCGAGCAGGCAAGCTCGGTCCTGCCTTGGCTGGCGGTGGAGCGACTCACGTCGATTGGGTGCAGATCCTTGCCGTAAAGCCTATTCCAGTCAAGAACATGGTTGAGGGCCCAGGTGGCCAAGACGTGGCAGTCTCTGCCATGCCTCCCGAGTTCGTGTAATCTCATTAGTGACCTGCCTTTCAACATGGTTGCTCCTTTGTTTTTGACGTTACAAAGTGCAACCTAGCTTGTAGGGTGGGTCGATTCTTTTCCGCTACTGGTGGGCCAATTTAAGTCCGCTGCATACAGGCGCAACGCGCTGTCGGACATTGGGAGGCTCGAAGGCAACGCAAGCGGCTGTACGAGTGGGGCTGGTCATCGCCTAAAGCTTGAGCACCTGGCGGATTGTGGAGGCGACTTCGTCGAGGCAGTCCTGGCCGCCACTGTCGGAGTCTCTGGCAGCGTCTATCACGCAGTGGCGGATGTGATCGTTGAGTAGGCCTATCGCTACCTCCTGCAGTGCACCGGTAACCGAGGAGATCTGGGTAACGATATGTGGGCACCAGCGATCGTCTTCGATCATGCGCTGCAGCCCCCGTACCTGTCCTTCGATCTTCCGGAGGCGCGCCAGGTAGTCGTCCTTCCCAGACGCATAGCCGCGAATTGGGCGGTCGGACGAGGCGCTCGTGGGTGGCGGGCTGCATTCGTGGACTGCGCTGGTGGGGTTCTTCGCAGTAGTCATCGCCGATCTCCGCAGCTGGGGTGTTGGTTGACGCGGTTCAGATGTTCGTCTTTTCGGAAGAATTGGAACTGTCTTTGGGACTCCGAATGGTCGACCGCTCCGCATCCGGGATGCCCGGACAGAAACCACAACGCCCATGTTGTGGTGACCGCCAGCAGGGCAAGGGGCGGCAGACCGGTTAGCCCTCCTTGCCAGGGGGTTATCGTTTGCCAGGGCCATATCAACTTCGTCGACCTCCTTGGAGGCCGCTCGACCTCAAGTTGCAGCCTAGGCACGGCTGCCCCTGGGGGGTAGGGCCATTCGTCACCAAGCAAAGCAACGGATGGCCCTACCCCCCAGGGGCACAACAAGCTACCGTTAAGGGTGTAGATCGCAGTAGGGTCTATGGAAGGACAGGCACGATGGTGGAAGCGATCGCCAACGTCGAGAATAGATGTGAGGCCGCGTGGCCGAAGGATGCGCTCAGAGTCGTCTTCGGAGTTGTGTGGGCTGTCGATGCCGCACTCAAGTGGCTTCCCGGTTTTCGCCTGAACTACATGAATATGATCATGGGCATCGCCAAGGGCCAGCCCGCCTGGTTGCACCCATGGTTCAACTTCTGGATCGACCTCCAGCACCCGATGGTGACGTTCTTTGCTTATCTGGTAGCGGTGATCGAGACACTGATCGCGGTGGCGCTGATCCTGGGGTTTGCTCGCAAGCTTACCTATCTCTCCGCGATCGTATTCAGCCTGCTCATCTGGTCGACGGCCGAGGGCTTTGGGGGTCCGTACACCTCGGGCGCCACCGATATCGGCACTGGCATCATCTACGCACTGTTATTTGCCGGCTTGCTCATGCTCAGCTACTACACCGGGCCGGCCCGTTTCAGTGCCGACTACTACCTAGAGCGCCGCTTCACGTGGTGGTGGCGCCTGGCTGAGCTACGTCGCCCGGCTACACCAGCGATCAATGCCACTTCCTCCCGACAGCGCCAGACCGCCTAGAAAGTGCCGGTACTCGATGAACATCTCCGCTAACACACGGGCTGCTGCCACGCGACCAAGCAGGAAGCTCCGGTATTTTGCTTCCTTGGCAGCCGGTTTGCTCCTCGTTGGTGCTGGTGTTGGAGGGGGTCTGATCTTCACGCGCTATGCCTCATCTGACTCCTCAACCACCCCCACCGCTTCGGCCTACTCCTTCTACCGGTCGATGATGAGCCGGCTTGAGACCGGCCAGGGTTCGATGATGGGAGGTTCCAGCGGATGGGTGATGAGCAGATCCGGCTACACCTGGATGATGGGCGGTGCGAAGGCGCCGGGTTCGATGATGGTTGGGTCGCTTCCCGGATTCATGATGGGCACCAGCATCGATCCTGGCAGGATTATGGGAACCCCGTTCGCGGGCGAGCCGGGTCCGAGGGTCAGCTCCACCGTTGCTACGAAGCTCGGTGATCGAACTCCCGCTGGTGCTACCGTGGACAGGATCGATAACCGGATCTCGTTTGCCAACAAGGCGGTGACGAGAATCATGGAATTTCTTCAGGGTCGATTACCCAAATTCCCCACCCCTTGAGAGCTCCGGCATACCCGTCGGTTCGCCAGGAAGAGGCGGACGGCGCACTGGCTACGGCGCTCCTGGGTGTAGCCGAAGCTCTTGATGCCTGCATAGCTCCGCTAGCCATCGGTGATCACCGGCGCAGGCAACTCGATGTGTTTGCGCACGAGCGGATGCAGCGAGTCAGCTGGCGGGTCTGGGATGACTCGCATCCGACACCGCCCGAACCCCTTCGGCTCGTGCAACTCGACGGCCACGACGATTAGTGTCTTCTTGCCATGCTCGCGGCCGCCGAGTTCCCGGCTATGGCCCAGGCGGCCCGCTCGTTTCGTGAGCGTCACCGGCAGGAGGCGCGTGGCTAGTACGGCCTCTTCGCTGCAGTTGATCCCGTCGACGGGCCTTCGGTGCCAGCTCCCTCGGCGGTTCGTCGTCAACGACTGTACGTGCACGAACCGCCCGACGAACCTCGATCGCACGATACCGGCACCTGCCCCTACTGTAACTGACATCGTGCGGTTGCGACTTTAATTGGTCCGGTCGCCGGCGATTCGGGTACCGATGGGTTAAGTCGTGGCCCGATCCGGTCTCGCAACCACGATCTACCCTGGCACCATGGTTCGGGGAAGCCCGAATCCAGGGTCGGCGTGTCGGCGCCCGCAACAAGGAGATCGCTGAATGAAAACGAGCCCGATCGCCGCCAGCAGACTTTACCGGTTCGGCTGAGCGGAGTAGGGGCCTCGTGGACGTCGATCTGCGCGCTTCAGCATCGGAGAACCCTCCTTCGGTCGTCCATAGAACGCAGTTGAGTCCCGTTGAGTCACACAGAGCGTAGGACTCTGGCCTGTAGGGGCTTGCAATCAACGGCATGACCTGGGCTTTTGGAGTGGAGGTGAGCGGACTCGAACCGCCGACTTCTACGTTGCGAACGTAGAAAATGCACCCCTGTGACCAGCTCATTCGGACAACGTCGCAGATCAGAGCCACTGGGGAAGGGCACCGACGGGCACCGTTGTGCTGTAAAGGCAGCGCTTGAGTCCCGTTGAGTTTCGATCTCTTCCCGGGTAGCGGCAACATCGAGGGTTCGCCAAAGGCACAGCCGCTCCACGTGTCCGTAACCCTGCGGGCGAACAAGTTGTGAACCGGTACGCCACTAGCTCGGGCAGACTTGCGGATTTGACGGCGTTTGCTACGGTGTTGCGCGCAAGGCGTTCCTGGACGATAGCCGCAGGGCCGGAGTCTTCCGATGGCGGTTAGCCTTCGGTGGGTGGTGTTTGTTTCGGACCTCTCTCGGCTTGTCGGCTATCCGTTCGAGGTGTACTACAGCGATGGGTCGCTAGTGCGCGCGCGTGCAGCGGCCGATCTGGCCGCGAGTGCCTATTCCTACTTGAGTGGCCTGTTCTCGGCAATCGAGCCGGACATCGCAATCGTCGTGGCCGACGAAGGAGACTGGGAGAGCAGACAACCGTACGGGATGCCATACTTCAACGCCGACCAAGGCCAGATCCGTCCCGGCATTGTGACAATGCCGGCTGGAAGTGGCAAATTCTGGATCGCAATCGGAGGGGACATTCGAGAAGCGTCGGCGCGGGGCTATGCGCGATTGCTCGCTGCGTACCCAAACGGCACCGGGGGCTTGGACTTGCAGCCGTTTTTCGACCTCGTCACAATCCATGAGCTGGGCCACGCCTTCCAAGTACTCGGCGATCTCAGGTTGCCCGCCTACTGGATTGGGGAAATCTTCGCCAACCTGACCCTTCACGCGTTTGTCGCGACGAGGCAGCCCGACAGTCTCGACACCCTCGAGACGCTCTCCAAAGTCGGAGCGGGCAGTCGGCGCCTCAGCACCCGAATGCGAGCCGAGGGCTATTGCACTCTCGAAGATTTTGAAGCTCATTACGCAGGCGGCGACGATCCGATGAGCCCCCTGAACTACATCTGGTACCAGTATCGTTTTCAACGCCTCGCCGCAAAGATGTTCGAGGCAGACGGTGAGGATGGGCTGGTCCGTATTTGGAATTGTTTTCACGGCTTCGATTGCTTCAGTTCCGGCAAAGTCACGGCCTCGACCCTGGCGCCGCTGTTGCGGGCCGAGGTAAGTGAAACACTTGGCCGAGCGGTTAAGAACTGGCTATAGAGCCTGTGTAGTCAGCAGTTAGGGACTCAAAGATCGTAGTGACATAGTTCTTGTGTCGGCTGCCTGAACGGGTTCGTCGGACCCCGTCCCTTTTTGGCCGCCGCCAAGAGGGCTCGCCAAGTGGCAATGGCCCAGGTCACTGCGCATTTGTTTTCCGCGTTGGGGGCTCGCTAAACGCCAGAGACCCAACGCCCGGTGGGCCGTGTCGCTCACGTGGCGGAGAATCTGTATACAAGTCGCTATGTAACTTCAGCCTGCGTGAACGTCGAAGGAAGGGGAGTCGCGGAGGGTGGGTGGTACGCACTGTCCGGTGCATATGCGCTGCGACCGGATCCCCGCTGCAGGTAGTGTCACCTCTCCTCGGGGGAGCCCCAATGGTGAGGATGGTCGTGGCGATCATCCCGCAGTCAATGGCGGTGCGGGCCACGTCGAAAGGCGCCCCGGCCCGAAGCAAAGCGGGGGGGGGGGATCATCGGCTGCAGCTTTCTGGGAGAAGCCGAGCCCGCCAAACCTCTCGGGCAAGCGCACGAGCACCAAGCCGATGCCCAACTAGGCGCCGAGGATCACCTTCTCCATCGAGCAACTTTTCCGGAGATCGACGGCGGGGGTGGAGAGGGGCTGCTGGCCTTTCACGTCGTGGGAACAGTAGCTGATATGCGTAAAGCAGGCGTGGACGGCGATGACGCCAGCGAGCGAGACATAATACGGGTCATCGGGAGCGGCCACGACTGATGTCGCCCAGCCAAGGCAGTTCTTCGAGGTGCCGGGCTGCACGGCCTCACGGACGTGTCCAAGACGACTCGAGCGTGCCGACAACGATCCGACTCGCTACCGGCCCGACCAGAAGCAAAGCCTGCGTCGCTTAGTATCAGAGAGTCAGTGAGCATGCTCCAATGCTACGCGTTTAGCGGCTATATAGTACAAATATGACGAAAACCAGTGTGAATGTGCGCTCGGACTGCTAGACTAACCTCATGCTGCTTAGGTTTGAGGCTGCCAACCACCGATCGATTTTGGACCCGATCGAGCTGTCGATGATCGCTGTCGATCAGGATCGACCTGCGGCCCGCGCGTTCGCCCGACTCAACGAACATGTGCTGTCGATCGCGGGGATCTACGGCCCCAACGCTTCGGGTAAGTCGAACGTCCTTGAGGCGATGGCATGGTTGTCCACTGCCGTCGGACGCTCGCTTCGGACCTGGGACGAGTTCATCCCTCGAGAGCCCTTCAAGTTTGGTCGGGGACCGACCCTACCCTCGAGCTACGAGGTCGAGATGGTGATCCAGGACGTACGTTACGCCTACCGGCTCGAGGTGCACGACACCGAGGTGATCTTCGAAGGTCTATACAGCTACCCCGAACGGCGGCGACGCGTGCTGTTTGAACGGGAAGGCCGAGGCATCCACTTCCGGAGGGGGCTCCGGTCGCTGGCAGGCACCAAAGAGCTGCTTACCCCGACCACGCTGGCGCTATCAGCGGCGATGCGGTTTGACGAGCCGGAGGTCCAGCCCTTTGGTCGAGCCCTTGCCGGAATCCGCGTACTGGGAGTACGGGGTAGAGCCATGGGGCGTAGGGTCGCCAGACTCGAGGTGCCCGGCTTCTTCTCGACCGCCCAGCTTTTCGATGATCGTTGGGCATCGACGCAGCCTGCGCTGTTCGAGGATCCGGATCTCGAACGCCTGAGTCCCCGGGAGTCGGCTCTAGCCTTGCTGCGGTTTGCAGACCTCGGCATCGAAGGTGTCCAGGTGGTCTACGACGAATCTGATCATGTACAAGCATCGACGCAGATACGACGAGAGGCGAGACGCCAACTGCGGCTAATGCACCGCGTGGCAGGACAAGAACTGCCATTGGATTACGACGAGGAGTCCGTCGGAACGCAGACCTGGTTCACGCTCATCGGACCTACGCTTCGTGCGCTAGAAAGCGGCCGGATACTCCTTTTTGACGAACTCGACGCGAGTCTCCACCCCCGATTGTCCGCACGATTACTAGAGCTGTTCCAAGATCCCGATACCAACCCGCATGGGGCGCAACTCGTCTTCACGACACACGACACCAGCTTGCTTAACCATCTCAACCGAGACGAAGTGTGGCTTACTGAGAAGGGCGAGAACGGGGCGACGACCCTCACGGCACTTGCGGAGTACGGCGGCGATCAGGTTCGCCGGTCACTCAATCTTGAGCGGGCGTACCTTCAGGGGCGCTTTGGCGCCGTTCCCGAGTTGGATCAATTCATGCTCCGGCGTGCGCTCGGCCTGGTCGCCAGCGACACTTGATGGCGCGCAATCGTCGAAGCGACAACCGGCAGTCGCTCAAACGCCGCGTCGCTACCCGCCAACCTCGAAAAACTTTTCTGGTCTTTTGCGAAGGAGAACGGACCGAGCCCGAATACCTGAACGCCTTGAAGCGACAACCGGCCGTACACGATGTGGCTGCCGTTGATGTTCGGATCGAGACCGGGCAAGGTGGCTCGGTGCCGACGACCCTCGTCAAAAAGGCTGTTGCCGCTCGTCGAAGAGCCACAGACGAGGAAGGCGAGATCGACGAGGTCTGGTGTGTCTTCGATGTCGAATGGCCACGCAACCATCCGGACTTGAAGGGGGCGGAGGAACAAGCGCGTCAAGACGGTGTTGAAGTCGCCATCTCCAACCCCTGCTTTGAGCTGTGGCTGATCCTGCACTTTTCCGACCACAACAGCTGGTTGGACAACGATGACGCCCGTAAGCTACGCCGCCAGCTCGATGGTAGTAGTGGCAAGGGCCTCGACCCGCAGAAGTACATGCCACACATCCGAGAAGCAGCGCAGCGCGCCGCGGCACTTGACAGGCGCCATATCCAGAACAACACGGCCTTCCCGCACAACAATCCGTCTTCCGGGATGCACCGCTTGCTTGACGCGGTAGGTGGGTTGTCTGACGCAGAGGACCCGGATCGTAGAGGCGATGGCGGTAAGAAATGAGAAACGAAGGGTCCGGCATCGCGCTGGGAATGCGTCTCGGCCAGCTGGATCGTCACGGCTGGCAGGAAATAGCAAGTGGGGTACGCCATGACTGACGGTCCTGCCGCTCGTCGCACTTGGTGGGCAAAGCTTGAACGTGTTGATAGCCATGTCGCCGGGTTCGAGAAGGTGTTCGAGCGCCTCCAGGGTCGCTTCCGACCCGCCGTCGCTCCTGCATCGTTACCGCGCAGCCCTATGAGTTCAAGGCCGGGATGATGTTCGAAGTCGGAGCGGAGCCACCTGAGGCGTGCCGGGACGGCGCAGTAGCCATGGTCGGCTACATCGTATTCCACGCCCGTTTAGCGCTCGCCCACCTTTGCTTTGTCAGGGAACGACCGATTTCAGTACCCGATCTTCGAGACGGACTCTTGGGCCGTTTCAGAAGACGCCGAGGTCGGGCGCATTAATGCGCGGAATCGGCAATACCTCAAGGGCTATACGAAGGGAGTGCTCGCAAGGGCAATTGAGCTGATTCGAGAGTCCGAGCCGTATGCGCTCGAGGGCTTTCCACCGCCGCGGCTGCACCCTCTCGCGATTTTCAATCGGCTGACAAAACTCCGACAAACGCCGTCTCTTGTTGCGCTCGTTGATGGAATCTGCAATGTCGAAGTGAAATGCACCTTCGATGGTGTTGAAGTCGCCAACCACTTCGCTCCGGGCGCTTGTGCGGCGAGCGGAGCAATTTTCGGAGCCTTTTCCCTTGCGAAAATTTGGTGGACGTCAAGGTGGACTCCAGCGGTTGTCGCAACAGTTGAAGACTACGCCATATTTCACCGGCCAATGACCCCCAGCGGCCGTAGGGGCTGGTGTCGACACTCCCTCCACATTCGGTGCCTTTCGATGCCTGCGCTTTGCCCTTGCAGGACTCTCCTTCGGCCGTCCATAGAACGCAGTTGAGTCTTGTTGAGTCACGCAGAGCGTAGGACTCTGGCCGGTAGGGGCTTGCAATCAACTGCATGACCTGGGCTTTTGGAGTGGAGGTGAGCGGACTCGAACCGCCGACTTCTACGTTGCGAACGTAGAAAATGCGCCCCCGTGACCAGCCCCTTTGGGTAACGTCGCAGATCAGAGCCTCTGTGGAAGGGCACGGAAGGGCACCGTTATGCAATAAAGGGCAGCAGTTGAGTCCCGTTGAGTCCCGGCCTCGCCTCCGGTGGCCGCAAGATCGAGGGGTCGCCCAAAGGCACAGCCGCTCCGCAGGTCCGTATCTTTCAGCGGGCGATCGCATTGACCGAGCAGGCCGACCTGGGGGGCCGACGTGTTGTTCGTGCGGTGGCCCCGGTCGGGCCCTCGTCGCCACTCCCGAGTTACTGGAACTCGCATCGGGGAAGAACGCCACGACTCGCCCGGGTTGCCATTAACGGTAGGCACCACGCCGACTCCTGCGACGTTGTCCTGGGGACCAGCTGGCTGCCGCTGGCACCACCGGACGCGTTGTCGAGATCGTCGCCAACCATCTCCACTCGTTCTCCGGGAATAACGCTCTGGTGGTGAAGGCGCCGGTTGAAACCGCACAGGGGTTCACGATCAGCCCTGTCGGGGGTAGCTGGGAACTCAGGGGTCGCCAACGGCATCCAGAAAACGTCGGGGCGTCAGCACCGTGAGGCCCGGCCGCTGCAGCGTAGTGAGGTGCGGATCGCCCGACACGAGCACGTCAGCACCGACCGCCTCGCCCAGTGTGACAAGGAAGTCGTCGTCGGGATCATCGGTTATGGGATCGTCTCCCTTTGGAGGGTCATCCACGGCGTCTGCCAGTCTCCGGACTGCATCCACAAATTGCCGGGCATCCTCGATACTCAGGTACCGCCGGAACTTCGGCCGGGCCAGCACTTCCGAAAGCTCTTCGAGCAGCATCGGCGAGACGACGACCTGGTATCGCCCGGCCATTGCGGCAAGTAGGAGCCTGGCGGATACGCCCTCCCGTGAGGTGATAGCCGCCACGAACACATTGGTGTCAACGACGACCCGAGGCAGCTTACCCGCCATGCAACGGTCGTGAACGCCGCTCCTGGCGGACCGCCTGCACCTCGCTCACTGCTTGCGCGAGCGCTGCGTCCTCGTCAAGGTCGCCTTTGGCCGTAATACGCTCCAAGAGTTCCTGCAACTCGTCCCGCACCGCATCGCCGTGACCACTCCGAAGGTACGAACGGAGCGCATCCTCGACGACGGCACTCTCGGACCGTTTAGACGTGAGTGCGGCAGCCTTGGTCGCTGTGAGGACGTCAGAGTCGAGGTAAATGGTCGTCTTCTTCTTCGCCATACCTTCAGCCTACCACTATGCCGTTATGGCGTCACAGTGGTAAGTGGCTCTCGGTCTTCGTCGCGTGGGGTTCGGTGCTTCCCGGGATCGGATGGAGCCGCACTGGATCATGGCGACGCTGCAGGCCGCCGCTTCACACCGGTGCTTCCGGAGAACGGCATCCCCTCCCCCTGCACCTGCTCCCGCCGTGTGCCTTTCGCCCTGTCGACACGCAAGTGCGCCTTTCATAGCGAATTTCTTCGCAGCCGGGGGCGATTGAACCGCTCAGTCAGGAACCTGCCTTTGTGAGCCGGCCGGCAGCCTGACTCATGTAGCGTATGGACCGGAGTTTGGTGGCACCACGTAGCTGTTGTTTACCTCGCCCGCCTGTCCGTCGAGGCGTTCGAAGCGCCAAGGAGAGTCCTCGAAGCATAAATGGGAACCTCACAAGGTGTTCTATCCCGACGTTAGCTATATGTATAGAACCAAGCGTCGGTCGTGGGGAGGTTTATCGATGATGAGACGGTCAGACGGGAGTCCAGGGCCACGATTGCACGTCTCGGCAAACCGGGAGACTCGGACGCCTTGGCCGGCCCAGCTCCTCGCGCTCTCCGCGATCTGGGGGCTTTCGTTCCTATTCATCAAAGTCGCGGACGAGGCGCGCGCCCCCGTTCAGTGAGGTTTCCCAGCTCTATTGGACACCCGATAAGCCCGGCCTATGTTGTCGGGAGGAGGGATGTCAACATGGGAGCAACAAGAAGAAGGTTTACCCTCGAATTCCGCATCGATGCAGCCCACAAGGTGATCGATTCCGGCAGAGGCGTAGCTGAGGTGGCATCTGCATATGTGCGGCGGCGCCGTGTCTGAAGAATCGCTTCCTTCGCTCGTTGGCAAACTCCGCGGACGACTCTTTGAAATGTTCGCCGATGAAGGCATCAAGCGGGCGGATACTCCTCTCGAAAGATGTACCAGCGCGGCCGAGCGATACGGAGTGCAAATCATCACCGTTAAGGCAACCGAGTTGAGTCTCGTGTGTATGTGCCGACGGACCGATGCCCTCAGCGGACCGGATGTTGTGTTGAAGTTCATCATGCCCGAGACCTGCCCGCAGGCTTTTGATTGGGCCTTTTGGCATGCCTTTGGCCCAAGGGTGGTGACTCCGTTGGTCATTGATTTGGAGCAGACCCTCTTAATATTTGAGCGCATTGCCCCCGGCGGCACGCTCAAGGAGTTGGCCGCAGTAGACGACGCAGCAGCAACGAAAGTCGCGGCAGATGAGCTGGCAGCATCACTAGCTCGACCCGGCGTGGAACGACCTCCAGCCGTCCCCAACCTCCGGGAATGGTGCTCATCTCTAATCGAAGCCAACCCAGAGACGGCCTTCAGCAATAGTATGGGCGCGCACGTTCGGCAGGCGCAGGAAATTTTGGCAGACTTGATCGAGACCAGCGATCGCCCCGCACTTCATCACGGCGACCTGCATCACGAGAACATCTTGAGGTCGGATACCTCTGGGTGGAGGGTCATCGATCCGAAAGGCGTGATGGCTGAGCCGGCCTTCGAAGTTGGCGCGTTGATGCGCAATCCTGGACCCGAACTGTCCCAGCGGCTCGATGTCGAGAGCTTGCTGG
>JAKAOC010000388.1 GCA_021823385.1 Actinomycetes bacterium | reverse complement strand
AAGCGGTGATGGACGATACCAACACGATCACCTCCGCCTACTCGGCGGGGACCATGTTCCGCGGCGTCGAGCTGATTCTGCAGGGTCGTGACCCGAGGGATGCCGGCCTGCTGGCCATGCGCATCTGCGGCGTCTGCACCGGAGTGCACTACTGGACCAGCATCCGCGCCGTGGAGAACGCCTTCGGCGTGCGCATCCCCACCAACGCCAGACTGGTTCGCAACCTGATCACGGGTTCCCTCTTCATCCACGACCACCCGGTTCACTTCTACAACCTGCACGCCCTCGACTTCGTGGACATCGTCGCTGCGCTCTCGGCGGATCCCAAGAAAGCCGTGGACGTCGCCTACAGCTATTCCGACGCCCCATACAACGCCAGCATCGCCACCTACCAAGCAGTGCAGGCCAAACTGACAAGCCTGGCCAAGAGCAGCCTGGGCATCTTCGGCAACGCCTACTGGGGCAATCCCAGCTACCGCCTCACTCCCGAGGAGGACCTGGTTGCCGCTTCCCACTACCTGGACGCCCTGAACAAGCAGCGTACGGCCGCCAAGATGATGGCCATCTTCGGAGGCAAGAACCCGCATCCGCAATCGATCGTGGTCGGCGGAGTCACCGCCGTTGAGGATATCCAGAACCCGGAGCGCCTCGCCCAGTTCGGGACCTGGCTCGGCGAGATGACCGCCTTCATCAACGGCGCCTACCTGCCCGACCTGCTAATGGTGGGCTCCAAATACGCTGACCAGGCGCTGGCCGGAGTCGGCGAGGGGCTTGGCTCCTACATGGCGTACGGGCAGGGCCTGGAGATGGACGACGACCCGATCGGCAAGGCGAAGAACCTCTTCCCGGCCGGCATCGTCCTCAACAAGGACCTGACCACGGTGCTCCCCTTCGACCAGGCCAAGGTGACCGAGGACGTCACTCACTCCTGGTACGAGGGCAACAGCGTCCTGCAGCCCTTCGACGGCGTCACCCGCCCCTATTACACCGGCCTCAACAAGGCCTCCGACGGCATCGCCTATCTCAAGACGAACGAGAAGTACTCCTGGCTCAAGGCCCCCAACTACGACGGCCAGCGTGTGGAGGTCGGGCCACTGGCCCGCATGATCGTCGGCTACGCCTCCGGCGATCCCACCATCAAGGCCAAGGTGGACGCGCTTCTGAAGGCCGGGAACTTCCCCGCCACCGTTCTCTTCTCCACCATCGGCAGGACCGCGGCCAGGCTGGTCGAGACCCAGGTGGTCGCAGACGCGATGGTCGGCTGGCTTAGCGAGCTGCAGCAGAACGCGGTCTCGGGCAATCTGGAGACCTGGACTCCCTTCAACTTCGCGCAGGTTTCCGCCGAGGCCCAGGGCTACGGCTTCTCGGAAGCCCCACGAGGCGCACTCGGTCACTGGGTCAAGATCAGCGGCGGCAAGATCGACAACTACCAGGCCGTGGTGCCCACCACCTGGAACGGCTCGCCCCGGGACGGCCAGGGGCGCCCCGGGGCCTTCGAATCGGCGCTGGTCGGCGTTAAGCTCGCCAAACCCAACGAGCCACTCGAGATCCTGCAGACCATCCACAGCTTCGACCCGTGCCTGGCATGTGCCGTCCACCTGGTGGACGCACGGGGCAAGGATCTGGGCACCTATTCGGTGGTCCCGACCGACGGCGCCTGCAGCGTCACCGGCTTCGGGGGCTAGGAGGCGGCAATGAGCAAGAAAGAGCTCGAGCTCGAGCCCGGCCCCGGGACGACTCCGAGCGAGGAGCCGGTGGTCCAGGTGGTGAGGGTGCCACGCATGACCGCGACCTGGCGGGCGATCCACTGGTTCCAGGCGCTGGCCGTGGTGGTCTGCTTCGTCACCGGACTGTACATCGCCAACCCCTTCTACGCGCCCAACCCGACCTCGGCGAATGCCGCCACCTACTTCATGGCATGGAACCGCGCGATCCACTTCTACGGCGCCCTCGTGCTTGACGTCTCGATGTTCCTCATCGCCTACCTGTACGTCTTCTCCACCAAGCACAAAGACATCACCGACCTGCGCCCAAGCCCGGAGAACCTCTCGGAGTTCAAGGAGGCCCTCCTGAACTTCGTCACCTTCAACCGGCGCAAGAGGCTGGACACCTCCAAGCGGGACCCGTTCCTGGCGGTGCTCTTCCTCTTGTTCCATGTGATCATGCTCACCCAGCTCTTCACCGGCTTCCAGCTTTACGTGGCCGCTTTCAGCGCCAACATCTCGACGGTGGGCAGCTGGTGGCCGAGCCTGATCCACTTCACCACGGACTGGACCCTCACAGTCTTCGGCGGCAACGTCGGAGTTCGTGAGACTCACCTGGTCACCGCGTGGATCATCATCGCCTGGGCGGTCTTCCACATCTACTACGAGATCTGGCGTTCGATCATGTGGAAGGAAGGCGACATAGTCATCTCCTTCGGCGGATACAAGTATGTGAAGAGGGGTGGGCCGCGCCAATGACGGAGCCGCGTGTCGTAGGGATGGGCAACATCCTCTACAGGGACGAGGGCGTCGGCGTGTACGCGGCCAAATGCATGGCCGAATGCTTCACCTTCGAGCCCGGTGTCGAGGTGGTCGACGGCGGACTGGCCGGCTTCGGTCTGATGGAGATGATCGGCGAGGAGGGCCCGGTGATCGTCATGGATGCCGTGGCGACCGAGGCGGAGCCCGGATCGATCTTCCGGCTCGACTCCCGGATCCTCGGCGATCTCGGCCCCAGCATGCGCCCCACGGCGCACGAAGTTGACCCGGTGCATCTCTTCAAGCTCTCGGCTGGTCTCGGCACCCCGATAGACATGGTCCTGATCGGCATAGTCCCCGGTGACGCCTTGAGCTTCGAGCTGGGCCTCACCCCCGAGCTCGAAGCGCGCTTCGAGGAGTTCGTCCTGGCAGGCGTCAATGAGCTCGCCCGCCTTGGTGTCAAGGCCACCCAGATCCGCCGGATAGAGATCTCCGAGATCATCCGCTCCCTCTCCGAGGTTCCGAGGTGAGCGACTTCCCCCGAATTTCAGAGGCTCTGGCCCGCTACGGAATGGGGGACCAGGCGGTGGCCGTGGCCTGGCTGTCCTTCGACGACCCGGACTCGATGATCGCCGCGCAGGATCCCGGAGGAAAGGTCTCCCCCCTGATCGGATTCTCGCCTCTCCCAATGCGCGGCGCCGACCTGCTTGCCGCGGTGGGTGCCATCGATGAGAACGGCCCGCGTCTGCTGGCCAACTACGCCCGTGCCTTTCCTGAGCTGAGCGCAGCGGTCGGGGCTTTCGACGCAGGGGTGGGCGCGATGGAATCATCGGCTCCGGGCTGGCTGTTCGCCGCATCCTCACTCGTGATCGGGATGGACGAGGTCGACGTGGCCGCGGCGTTGGCGCCCGATCCCGACGCGGTCGAGGTGGACACCTTCGTGACT
>JAKAOC010000387.1 GCA_021823385.1 Actinomycetes bacterium | reverse complement strand
CAGCACCTCCAGGATCCCCCGCGCCCGGGCGACGTCCTCGCCCAGGAATTCTCTCAACTCGGCCACGGCGTCGGGGGTGAAGGCGAGGTGGGAACCGGCGAGCTCCTGGGAGAGGAAGGCGTCCCGGCTCTTGGAGTCGAGGCGCAGGTCCTCGAGACTCCCCGCCTCCTGGGCCAGCTTGACCAGCTTCTGGCTGACCGCGCCGGTGAAGCTGGAGATGACCAGGTAGTTGAGTTCGGCCCCCTCGGCCCGGCGCCGGGAGACGAACTCGGCCAGCGTCGCGGCCTCCTCGCTCGCAAGCTTCTCGGCCTGGCGCACGGCGACCAGGGCTCCGTCGGAGAACATGTGCATCTGCTCGAGCGCCGTGCAGATCTCACTGGCCAGGGCCCCGTCACCGTCCAGGGTGACCACGTCCAGGGCTCCGCCGCCAAGCGAGGCGATGATGTCGGCCTCCTTGTCGGTCACCAGGCGCGGGTCGTCTCCGCGCACCAGCCAGAGCCGCGTCTCCTTCTCCACCGCGCTCTTGGACTCCTTGGTCATCGGCGGTGCTCGATCAGCTCGGCCATAACCTCGAGCGCCCGGCGGGTGCCGCGCACGTCATGTACCCTGAAGATCCTCGCCCCGCCCAGATATGCAATCGCCGCCGCCGAGATCGAGGCCGGCCCGCGCTCGGCCAGCTCCAGGCCCAGGTGCGCCCCCAGAACGTCCTTGTTGGAGGCCGAGAGCAGAAGCGTGTAGCCGAGACCTGCCAGCACATCCGAGTTGCGCAGGAGCGCCAGGGAGTCATCCGCGTTCTTGCCCAGATCCAGCCCGGCATCCACGATCACCGATTCCGGATCCACTCCCGCCTCGATGGCGCGAGCCGCCCGATCCAGGAGGAACTCGCGCACCGTGGCCACCACATCGTCGTATTGAGCGTCGGGATCGGGCACGCGGGGGGCAAGGCGTATGTGGGTGGCCACCACCGCCCCGCCGTGGGAAGCGGCGATTCGAAGATAGCCGGGATCGGCGAAGCCGGAGATGTCGTTGCCGATGACCGCGCCGGCGGCCATGGAGGCATCCAGCACCTCGGCGTTCCAAGTGTCGACCGAGATGGGCACGTCGAAGCGCTGATAGAGCGCCTCCACGGCAGGCGCCACCCGCTCGATCTCCTCCTGGGTACTCACCTCCGGGCCGGCGCCCGCCTTCACTCCCCCGACGTCGAGAATGTCCGCGCCCGCCACGACCAGTTCCTCGGCCTTGGAGAGGAAGGCGTCGAAGGCGAAGTAGGCACCCTGGTCGAAGAAGGAGTCCTTGGTGCGGTTGAGGATGCCCATGACCATGGCCTTCGAAGCCACGTCATAGCGGCGATCGCCGAGCTTGAGAGTACCCAACCAGCCGCCTCCGACTACCAATGCGCCCCCGGTGGGCGCGCCACGATGCACGGGCATGCGCCCGCTAGGGAAGACTCCAACTTATCCACCCGCCCAGGGGCGAAGGGTCGGGAAAGCCTAGAAGAGCCGGGAGGCCAGCGCCCGACGATAGCGCCCGGCGGCATCGCGATCCGGGAGCACCTCGAGGAGGTCACGGAACTCCTGACGGGCGTCCTCGTCGTCCCTGACCTTCTCCAGAAGCTCGTCGAGCCGCCCGGAGACGTCGACGGCGGGGGCCCCGCCCTTCAGGGCGAGGCGCGCCAGTGCGGCGATCCGCAGGGACTCCTCGTTCTCGGGGATGCGGGCCAAGATGGCCAGGGCCTCGTCGTTCTCGCCGCGATCCACCAGGATCTGGGCCAGCGCCAGAACACCCTTCTCGTGTCCGGGCTCGAGATCGAGAGCCTGGCGGATGGATGCCTCGTCACCGGTCTCGACCAACAGGTCGGCCGGGGTCTTGGCCGGAGCCAGCTTGGCCACGAATTCGCGGATCACGCTCTCGGGCTGGGCGCCGATGAAGCCGTCGACCACCTTGTGGTCCTTGAGGGCGTACACGGCCGGAATCGACTGGACCCGGAAGGCCGCCGCCGCCTGGGGGTTCTCGTCGACGTTGATCTTGACCAGGATCACCTTGCCCTGGGTCTCGTCGACGACCTTCTCGATCAGCGGGCCAAGGGTGCGGCACGGGCCGCACCAAGGAGCCCAGAGGTCCACCACCACCGGCACGGTGCCGCTCTTCTCGAGCACGTCGGCCTGGAATGTTGCATCGGTTACATCAATTGCTGCCACGCTTTTCAATTGTAGCGTCCGGCAATTTCTACCTGCCCGATACCCCATGGGGTATACGCTACAATTTGGGCTTTCACAGATGGCCCAGGGCCAGGTCGGCTAGATTGCATCCCCATGGAAGGGATCCGCGAACCACAGACCAGCCTCTGGATATCCGAGCAACTGCCGGACCTCCAGCCCCCCTTTGTCTACGAGCTGATCGCCGGAGGGAGGTCGAACCTTACCTTCGCCGTGGATGACGCCAACGGCCAGCGCATCGTCCTCAGGCGCCCTCCCATCTCCCATGTGCTGCCCACCGCGCACGACATGCGTCGCGAATTCCGAATCATCTCCGCCCTGCACCCCCTCGGCTTCCCGGTGGCCACTCCTCTGGCCATTTGCGAAGACTCCGAGGTCAACGAATACCCCTTCTACCTGATGAGCTACGTGCGCGGATCGATCCTGCGCGACCCCGAGCTGACCCAGGCGCACTTCCCGGACCCGCCCATGCGCCGGGTGATCGCCGAGAATCTCGTCTCCACCCTGGTGCAGCTGCACGGCTACGACGTGACGGAGATCGGCCTCGCGGATCTGGCCCGCCACGACGGCTATATCGAGCGCCAGCTGCGGCGCTGGTACACCCAGTTCCAGGCCAGCTCCTCCGAAATCGACCACCGGGTCCCCCTGGTGGACCAGATGTTCGCCAAGCTCTCCGAGCGGATTCCCGCCCAGCACCGGACCTCGGTGGTGCACGCCGACTATCGCCTGGACAACACCATGGTGGCCGACGACGGAAGCATTGCTGCGGTGCTGGACTGGGAGCTGTGCACCCTGGGCGATCCGCTCGCCGACATCGGCACCCTACTCGTCTACTGGACCGAACCCGAGGACGCCAACGTGCCTCTTTCGGCGGTCACCGCCCTGCCCGGCTTTCCCCGCCGCGCCGAGGTGGCCGAGATGTACGCCGAGGCCGCGGGTGTGGACTTGGGCAGGATCAACTACTTCATGGCTTTTGCCTACTGGCGCCTGGGCTGCATCCTGGAGGGCGTCTACTCCCGCTACGTACAGGGCGCTCGCGGGGGCGACCGCAGCTCGATCACCGAGTACGCGCGCCAGGTGGAGCTGCTGGCCGAGAGCTCCCGCGAGGCCCTGAGCCGCTACTAGGTGGGTGGTGTCTTATGGGGGGTTCGGATGGCCGACCCTCAACTGGGCGGCGGCTGAGCCGTAACTTGCGACGCTAGCTTCCCGTATTTCCGAAGTACCGA
>JAKAOC010000386.1 GCA_021823385.1 Actinomycetes bacterium | reverse complement strand
CCGCAGCCAACGAGCAAGAGTTCCACCATGAACTAGACATTAACCTTGGCGGACATGCCAATGCTCTGCTCGGAACGCGAATGTTGCCCGATCCGCGGCGAGCAGGCCAGCTCCGGCGAGCGGATTCACAGCGACGATTGCCGGACGGTGCGCAAAGACGGCCTTGCCGTGCATCCTCTCGGCGCCCGAATGCGGCCGCACCGGTCACCCTTCAGCGCGGCTCGGGGACGAACGGCACTTGGCATGTCGTGGGCACCCCGTCAGCCGGTCCCCGTCGACCGCGGCACGTAGTTGCACAAATCATCTTCGGCGACGGCTAGGCGGGCCCACCGTACCGGTTCAGATCGCTGACGTCACGCCCCGATGAACCCAAGGTGCATAACCCTGTGCATGGTCTTTGGCGCCGAGGTGATGCGCGTCAGGCGCATTCCAAGAGTTCTCGGGCGGACAGGCCTTCGGCGATGGCCGCCACTTCGGCCGCGGCGCGCCTCCATGAGTAACCACGTGACAGCTCCAGGGCCGCTCGCAACGCTTTGCCCCGCGGGAAGTGGCCGTCGAGAACCTTGGTCATCGCGGCGGCGAACGCTTCGGGGCTCCGCTCATCCACGAGAAAGCCGGTCCGTCCTTGCTTGACCAGAGAGGTCAGCCCTCCCACACTGGCCGCCACCACGGCCGTACCACAAGCCATAGCCTCCAACGCCACCAGTCCGAACGACTCGCTGCGTGAAGGGACCACCACCAGGTCGGCAGCCCGATAGTAACTAGCCAGCCGCAGGTGGGGTTCCGGGTCACGCAGGATCAGGCGGGAGGCAAAGCCCCTTGTCTCGGCAAAGGCAAGGCAGCGCGCAAGCTCCTCCTCGCCAAGGTGGCCGGAGGGCCCGCCGACAACCACCAGGTGGGAATCGGGATGGCGGGCGAGCACCTTCTCGAAGGACTGCACCGCCAAATAGAGCCCTTTCAAAGGCTGTATCCGGCCGACGTAAAGTACCAGCGAGCCCTCCTTGGGCAGGCGTGCCGCCCGCCGGGCCGCCTTCTTGTCTCCGTGTCCAAAGAGGGCATGGTCGACCCCGAGGCCAACCGTGTGGATCCTCTCGGACTCAAGTCCGAGATGGCGGCGCAAGTCGTCCGCCTCGTGGTCACATGAGGCAAGCACGATATCAGAGCAGGATGCGATCTGATCCTCGGCAGCTACGCGCTGGTGCTCTCCGACGCGGTCGTCGGGCAGCGTCCTGCCTTGGGCTTTCACTCGCTCGAGGGTGTGAAACGTCGTGATCATCGGGATCTCATAGTGATGCTTAAGGCGATGGGCGGCGATACCCGAGAGCCAATAGTTTCCGTGCACGACCTCGGGCGTCTCGGCGCGGCCGAGCGCGATGCGCTGAATCACGTTCTCTGTGAACTCGTCAACAAGCTCGGGGAGCACCTCCTTGGGAAGGTGCCGCAAGTCGCCCGCCGGAACGTGATGCACCAGCAGCCCCGGTTCTATCTCCAGAACGGCCGGATCATGCGGTGAAGTCGCTCGGGTGTAGACGCTCACTGAGGACCCGATACGCGCCAGAGCCGATCCGAGCTGGCGGACATACACGTTCATCCCACCGCCGTCTCCCGAGCCCGGCTGCTCCAGTGGCGAACTATGAAGTGAGATAACCGCGAAGTTAGTCATCCAACCGACCTAAAAATTGAACCCCCGGAGGAGAAAACCCATACCCTCAACAATCCAAGAGGGGAAGTTGTTTCATCCGCGGCCAACGCGCGTGAAAACGATGTTAGGCGAGAATGCGGGCCTGCGGACCGTTCACGCCACTCTATGCGTCGCGGTGTATTACCCTGTTCAGAAGCTCATCGACCATGGCGGAGTCACCACGATAGCGGACAACGAGTTCGGCGCGAATGGCATCGATTGCAACAAAGAGCTCCTTTCGCCACCTGGAAATCTCCGACTCGACAGCCTGCAGGGCGGAAGTCGGCTCCGGTTGCGCATCGCGGTGGACCTCCTGGTGCTGAGCAGCGGCGACTAGGCGCTTGAGTGCCTGCTCGACTTCCTCCACCTGCGCATCTTCGAGTGTGGCATCAACAAAGCGTCCGAAGCCACCTTCCCCGACCGTATTTTTCCCGATAGCGGAGCTGAGCGCGGTCACGGCGTCGCCGGTCGTCGCATCCGAACCGAGGCGCTTGGCGTCGAACTGCAGAGTGTCCAGCCGGCCCTGGATCACGCGGCGCGCGTAGGAGACCATCGTCTCCACCGCTTCCGCCTCCTCCTTGCGCCGCCGAAGCTCCTCCGCGCTCAGCGTCTCCAGTCCGGAGCGGAAGGCGGGATCCGTAATGCGCTTGACGTCGGACTCAAGCTGTTCCATGCGCGCAATCATAGACGGCTCGTTGGCGCCACGCACGGGCCCTGACCACCTTCAGCTGCGCCAAAGCGCGCGCGGCCACGGCCTATACGCAAACAGTGCGCGTCCCTCGTACGCGCGCGCCTCCAAAGGGCCGAAGTGGCGTGAATCGCGCGACACGTCGCGATTGTCCCCCTCCACCGCGAAGCTCCCATCCGGAAAGACCCTCGAAACACGCTTTACCACGAGGTTCTCCGGCACCGGCGCCTTCGCAACAACGATGGCTCCCGGAACGCACAGGCGCCGCCGGAAGCCACCGACGCAAAGCAGGCGGTCGCCAGGGGCAAGAGCGGGAACCATGCTGTGCCCGGCTACGCGTATGCGGAAGAAGAGGCGCATCGGGAAGAATGCTAACGGAGCCCTCCTCACGGGTAGTCGACGAAGATAACCGTCGGCTTTGGCATAAAGTACGCATTACATCCGATATACCTATGGGTGAAAGTTCGCCCCCGGCCGTTCAACCGCACGCGGGGCGAGTGGCCGGAATACGAGAGGAATGAAATTGAACCTGTTCAGGACAATCAGCAAGGCTCTTGAGCCGCGCACCGCCAGCGCGCACTGCGACCTCCCCTGCGGCGTCTACGACCCGGCCCAAGCACGCGTGGAGGCTCAGTCGATCCGGGCCATCGTGGAGAAGTACAACGCCAGCGACGATGAGTACTTCCGTGCCAGGGCGATTTCCATCAAGGAGGAGAGGGCGGACGAGGTCAATCACCACCTCGACATTCTCTGGTATCAATACTTCCAGCCGGCCCACCTCGAGAAGTACCCCGAGTTGCACGAGATTTTCTGGAAGACGAAGAAACTGACGAGCCAGGCCAAGCGCACCAACGACATCGCCGTCGCTGACAGCCTGCTAGCGGGAATCGATCAGATCGCGGAGATCTTCTGGGAGACCAAGAAGTAGGACACCCGTGAACCGTTGAGAAAGGGCCGCGACTTTGTCGCGGCCCTTTCTTTGTCACCGCCAATGCGGACGGGCGGCCCGTGTCAACTCACCGTCGGGCTCGGAACTGGCTGAAAAAGTGCTGCCAAGGAGCGATGGTGTGGTAGCCCAAAGCCGCGAGAAGCA
>JAKAOC010000385.1 GCA_021823385.1 Actinomycetes bacterium | reverse complement strand
CGATCCACCAGGATCTGGGCCAGCGCGAGCACGCCTTTCTCGTGGCCGGGCTCGAGATCGAGCGCCTGGCGAATGGAGGCCTCGTCACCCGTCTCCACCAAAAGGTCGGCCGGGGTCTTGGTCGGAGCCAGCTTGGCCACGAATTCGCGGATGACGCTTTCGGGCTGCGCGCCGACGAAGCCGTCGACCACCTTGTGGTCCTTCAGGGCGTAGACGGCGGGGATGGATTGCACGCGGAACGCCGCGGCCGCCTGGGGGTTGTCGTCGACGTTGATTTTGACCAGGACCACCTTGCCCTGGGTCTCGTCGA
Organism: Actinomycetes bacterium; assembly: GCA_021823385.1. The sequence goes on along the minus strand of JAKAOC010000385.1, from coordinate 3,163 downwards.
CCACTTTCTCGATCATGGGGCCAAGGGTCCGGCATGGGCCGCACCAGGGCGCCCACAGGTCCACCACCACCGGAGTGGTTCCGCTCTTCTCGAGCACCTCGGCCTGGAATGTTGCATCGGTTACGTCAATTGCTGCCACGCTCCAAATTCTAGCGTCCGGCGGTTCTTCCAGGTCCTATACCCCTAGGGGTATAGGCTCCCAATTTCGCATTCGCAGCTGACCACGGGTCAGGTCGGCTAGATTGCATGCCCATGGAAGGGATCCGCGAACCACAGACCAGCCTCTGGATATCCGAACAGCTCCCGGATCTCCTGCCCCCACTCTCCTACGAGCTGATCGCCGGAGGCAGGTCCAATCTGACCTTCGCGGTGGACGACGCCAACGGCCAACGCATAGTGCTGCGGCGCCCGCCGACATCCCACGTGCTTCCAACCGCGCACGACATGCATCGGGAATTCCGCATCATCTCGGCCCTGCATCCCCTTGGCTTCCCCGTAGCCACTCCTCTGGCGATCTGCATGGATCCCGAGGTCAACGACTACCCCTTCTACCTGATGAGCTTCGTGCGAGGGTCGATCCTGCGCGACCCCGAGCTGACCCAGGCACACTTCCCGGATCCGCCCATGCGCCGGCAGATCGCCGAGAACCTGGTCTCCACGCTGGTGAAGCTGCACGGCTACGACGTGGAAAAGATCGGCCTTTCCGACCTTGCCCGCCACGACGGCTACATCGAACGCCAGCTGCGCCGCTGGTACACCCAGTTCCAGGCCAGCTCGTCCGAGATCGACCACAAGGTACCGCTGGTGGACGAGATGTTCGCCAAGCTCTCCGAGCGCGTCCCCGCCCAGCAGAAGACATCGGTGGTGCACGCCGACTACCGCCTCGACAACACCATGGTCGCCGACGACGGGACCATTGCGGCGGTGCTGGACTGGGAGCTCTGCACCCTCGGCGATCCGCTCGCCGACATCGGCACGCTGCTGGTCTACTGGACCGAGCCGGAGGACGCCAACGTCCCCCTCTCGGCGGTCACCGCCCTGCCCGGCTTTCCCCGCCGCGCCGAGGTGGCCGAGATGTACGCCGCTGGCGCCGGGGTCGACCTCGGCCTCATCAACTACTACATCGCCTTCGCCTACTGGCGCCTGGCCTGCATCCTGGAAGGCGTCTACTCACGCTACGTCCAGGGCGCGCGCGGGGGCGACCGCAGCTCCATCACCGACTACGCGCGCCAGGTCGAGCTGCTCGCCGAGAGCTCCCGCGAGGCGCTGAGCCGCTACTAGCCGCTCGCCGCGCCGCCACAGGGCACCGTAGGACCTCGCGCGCGGCCCCTCGAGGCCGTTGCGCTTCTACGGGATGAGGTTGATCAGCCGCGGCAGTCGCGCGATGACGCGCGAGGCTTTGTCGGATCCGAGCGCTTTGCGGACCTTGTCGGACCCGAGCGCGAGCGCGAGGGCGCCGTCCTCGCTGATGTCCACCGCAACCTCGATCTTGTCGCGAACTTTGCCCGCCACCTGCACGACCATCGTCTCAGTCGCCGAAACCAGCAAGGCGGGATCCGCAACTGGCCAGGGCTCGGCGTGGATAATGCCATCGGCGTGGCGAAGCGACCAGGCCTCGGCGGCCATATGCGGGGCCATAGGGGCCAGCATCTTCAAGATCGCGTCGACGGACTCGTTCACGCTTGTTGCGTCCGCCCCGGACTGGACGGATTTGTAAGCCTGGTTGGTTAGGGCCATGAGCGCGGCGACCGCGGTGTTGTAGCTCCAGCGCTCGTAATCGGTGGTCACCTTTTCGACGGCGCGGTGCGTCGCCTGGCGGAGTTCGATGGAGGCGCCGCGCTGGTCCCCGCCGGAGGGCGCGAGCGCGGGATCGGTGGCCAGGCGGTAGACGCGCTGCAGGAAGCGCGAGCACCCCTCGATCATCTCGTCCGACTGCTCAGTCCAGTCGAAGTCGTCCCCGGGGGGGCCGACGAAGAGGTGGAAGACCCGCAGAGCGTCGGCCCCCACCGTCTCGAAGTACTGGGCCGGGGCGATCAGGTTGCCCTTGGACTTGGACATCTTGGAGCCGCCCAGGCGGATCATCCCCTGGGTGAAGAGGCGGGCGAAGGGCTCGCGCAGGTTGGGGCCGACCATGCCCAGGTCGGAAAGGGCCTTGGTGAAAAAGCGCGCGTACATCAGGTGCAGGATGGCGTGCTCGATCCCGCCGATGTACTGATCCACCGGCATCCAGGCGTCCACCGCTTCCTTGGAGAAGGGGACGTCCGGGCTGAAGGGATCGCAGAAGCGCAGGAAGTACCAGGAGGAGTCGACGAAGGTGTCCATGGTGTCGGTCTCGCGCACCGCCGGCCCACCACAGACCGGGCAGGTGGCCCGCTTGAAGCCCTCGTGGCGTCCCAGCGGAGACTCGCCGGTGGGCAGGAACTCGACGTCGTCCGGAGCGAGGACGGGCAACTGGTCGGCCGGCACCGGTTGGGCCCCATGGATCTCGCAATAGACGATGGGTATCGGGCAGCCCCAGAAGCGCTGGCGGGATACCAGCCAGTCGCGCAGACGGTACTGCACGCTCCGCTTTCCCATCCCCCGCTCCTCGAGCCAGGCGATGGCGGCCTCCTTTGCATCGGCTATGGCCATGCCGTTCAGGAAGCCCGAGTTGATCTTGGCTCCCTCGCCGGTGTAGGCCCCGCCAACGAAGTCCTCCGGGGGCTCAACGGTGCGGACCACCGGCAGTCCGTAGACCTGGGCGAATTCGTAGTCGCGCTGGTCCTCGCCGGGAACCGCCATGATGGCCCCGGTCCCATAGGTCATGAGCACGTAGTCGGCGATATAGAGCGGCACCGGCTCGCCTGTGAAGGGATTCATCACCTTTGCGCCCGTGAAGACGCCACGCTTGGGACGATCCTCGGAGGTGCTGACCCGGTCCACGTCGGAGAGGTTGCGCACCGCCTCGATGAAGGCGTCGACCTCAGCGCGCTGGGCATCGGTGACGACTTGGGCGACCAGCGGATGCTCGGGAGCCATGACTGCATAGGTCATACCGAAGGTGGTGTCGGGCCGGGTGGTGAAGACCCGCAGGGCGAGATCAGGCTTGCCTTGGACCACCAGATCCATCTCGGCTCCCACCGAACGGCCGATCCAGTTGCGCTGCATGGTCTTGACCCGCTCG
>JAKAOC010000384.1 GCA_021823385.1 Actinomycetes bacterium | reverse complement strand
CCGAGGCGGAGCCGATGGTGGCCGAGTCCCACCAGATCGAGGAGCCCGAGGCGGAGCCGATGGTGGCCGAGTCCCACCAGATCGAGGAGCCCGAGGCGGAGCCGATGGGGATAGGTGCGGAAGTCAATGCTTCGGACCAGAGTGATGCCGAGCGCCGTTTCGTTGGAACCGGTGGGCCGGCGGACATGCCGGAGGTCGAAGCCTCCCCGAGACGATCTCGGCTTGAAAGAGCGTTCCAGGTGCTACGCAGGACCGCCCTGCTCGCTTCGGACACCGATGCCGTTCGCGATGAACTTTTCGAGATAGTCGACGGAAGTGAGTCCGCGCTGGGTGAAGAACCGGGGCCGGATAAAGTCCCGGCGGCTGCAGCGCCTTCGGCGAGCGAGCCGGCTGACCGGGCAAACAGCGAACCGGTTGTGCCCGCTGCCGCCGCTCCTCTAACAATTCCCATCGGCCAGGCACGCGAGAGTTCCCACGAACCGCTCTTGACCAGCACATCTCTCGCCGTCGACTATCGCAGCGCGCAGCCCGAGGAGAACGACGAGGCAGCTCGAAGCACGTTCTTCACCGAAATGACTGCCAAGAACGAGGCCTTCTCAAACACGATGGAGATCGACGCACGCAAGCTGGAAAGCTATACCGTACAGTGGCAGGCCACTCACGAGCAGACACATCGGCCCGAAGCGAAGCCAGAGGTTGCGGCTCCTCCCTCCGCGACAGTGGTTACCGCCGAACCTAAGCGCCGGTGGTTGCGGAAGAAGCGCGGCCAGCGGCGCTAATCGTCGCCGGTACCCAGGTCCCAGACAACCGTCACGCGCTCGATCTCCGCGTCTTTCATGATGCGGTCCCGATTCCGCTTGAACTGCGGGTCGTGCGGGGGCAGGAGCATGAGCCTGGCAAGTACGCGCTGACGAAACGCATCAACCACCTTGCGCTCGCCGCCCGTGTGGTATACCTCCCAGTGCGGCGCAACGGGGCCCAGGTAGACGATCCTGGCACTTGCCAGGGGAGATTCGTCAACTTCCGTAAAGGTCACTTCGCACCCGCCTCATCTAGTTACCCATCCAATCTATTCCTCATGGCTGCGCCCTTTGTCGGGCGCCGAGGAATATCACCCCGGGGGGGCTGACGTTAACTGATGTAGGTGCAAGGATCCGACCGGTGAAATGTACGGTCTAATATGTGACCTGTGGCACCCCGGCGGGTTCCGGACGGCCACATATCTTGCGAAGGTTGGTGTGGGCCGTTGAGAGATACCTCGTGGATGCAGCTCGGCAATTGCCGGGACCTTCCCGCTAACGTCTTTTTCCCCAGCGATGGGGCAGGCGTTGAGGTGGCACGAAAGATTTGCGTGAGCTGTCCGGTACGCATGGAATGCCTGGACTACGCGATCGACAACCACATCGACCATGGCGTGTGGGGCGGTGAGTCGGAGCGCGAGAGGCGCCGCATTGCCCGCCGTCGGCGCTTGGAGACCAGGTACCAGGCGAGGTAGCCTTCCACCCGGCATCAAGTTGCCGGGAGCCGATCTCCAGAGGATTCAATGCGCGGTCTGGAATGCGTGGTCAATGTTTCGGAGGGCAAGGATGCCGAACGACTCGACGACTTCGCGGGCACCTGCTCCTCGTCACTTCTGGACCTGCACTCCGACCCCCATCACAACCGGAGCGTCTTCACTCTTTTCGGCCCTCATCTTTCGGATGACCTGAGATCGCTGGCGACGGCGGTCGTCGAAAATCTCGATATCCGCGAACATGCTGGTGTCCACCCTCGCATCGGAGTTCTGGACGTCGTGCCTTTCTGCCCGCTCGGCGGCGCAACGATGGACGAAGCCGTTGCCGCTCGAAATGAATTCGCGCGCTGGATCTGGACGCGGCTCGGTGTGCCGGCGTTTCTCTACGGGACCGAACGTACGCTGCCCGAACTCCGGCACGGCGCCTTCGCACTGTTCGGCCCCGATTTTGGGGCTTCGTTGCCACATGCGAGCGCGGGAGCTTGCGCCGTCGGGGCGCGCGGCCTGCTGGTCGCCTACAACCTGGTCATGGAAGCTGATATCCACGAGGTTCGTGCACTTGCATCGGAGATCCGCTCACCCAGGGTGCGCGCGCTCGCTATGCAGGCGGGTTCGGACGTCCAGCTTTCCATGAATCTGGTTGCGCCACTCGAGGCCACCCCGGCGGATGTCTACGACTTCGCCGCCGCGAGGTTCGCGGTGCGCAAGGCGGAGTTGGTCGGACTGGTGCCCGAGGAGGTCATGAGGCGGATAAAGCCGGAGCGGTGGGAGGAGCTGGGGCTCTCGGAGACGAACACAATCGAGGCCCGCATCGCTTCGAAACCCTGGGCCGAGTCGGCATAAGCCGCCGGCTACTGAAGCGAAGGGCGCAGGGAGATCTGCCGGTCCCGGAACATCTTGCGCCTTTCACGCTCGGAAAGGCCGCCCCAGATGCCAAATCGCTCGTCGCGGCTCAGCGCGTACTCCAGGCAGTCCCTCTGTACGGGGCACTCGCGACAGACCGCCTTGGCTGACGCGGAGGGAACTCCGCGGTCCGGATAGAAGATTTCCGGATCCCAACCCTTGCATCGCGCCTTCTCGTACCAGCCTCCAAGGCCGGAGAAGAGGCTTTGCCCGACCATCGACACAGCAGGTCTCCTTCCCCCAAAAAAAGGTCGTCTGCCAAACCGCGAGCACACGCATTTTCACACCCCGAGCGCGTACTGCCGTTGATCTTAGCCACAACATCGCGGAGTCGTTCAAATCCAAACTAAATAAATCCGACCCCTCACCGTGATATCCCAGTGCAAGTCAAAGGTGGGTGTCCATGAAGTCCACCAGCACATATGCACCTAAATCATCGGGGTCGGTGTAGAAGACGCGGCCACGGTTTATACGTGCGACTCTGGACATGAAATCACGCAAGTACTCATTTGCATCCAGGACAAAGGAGTTGACAGTTATGCCCTCACGGGTGCAGCGCCGCACCTCCGATAGAGTGGCCGCGATCGTCTCTGGAACCGGCGGATAGCTGAAGAACGGCTCGCCGTTCTCCAATATGTGCGCGGTCGGCTCGCCGTCGGTGATCATGAGCACCTGCCGCTTTCCGGGCCTCCCCGCCAAGAGCTTGCGGGAGAGCCTCAGCGCGTCCTCCATGTTGGTCCCATAGGCGTAATCCCAGGAGACGGAAGGCAGCTCGGCAGCGCGGATCTGGTGGGCGACCTCGGAGAAGCCCACCACGGCCAGAAAGTCCCTCGGATAACGGGTCGAAATCAGGCCTTGCAAGGCAACGGCGACCTTCTTGGCCGCCATGAAGTTGTCCCGGAGCGGCATCGAGAGCGACAGGTCCAGGCAGAGCACGGTGGATGCAGCCACCAGTGCCTCCCGGGTCTCTATCTCGAAATCCTCTACCGCCACCTTGAGGGGCACTCCGCCACGCTGGCGGACAATAGTGTTGCGCAGGGTCTCGGGTAGGGCGAGATCGAGAGGATCG